>JAEWHY010000293.1 GCA_023387555.1 Pseudomonadota bacterium | reverse complement strand
TTCGACCATGGTGTTCGGCAACACGCGCTCCTTGCTGGAGCGTTTGATCTTGCCGGTGGTGAAGGCATGATCGGCGACCACGGTCGGATTCTCCGCGAGCACCACGGCGACTTTCCTCGCTGCGAGTTCGCGACGGTCGAGCGTGCCGAACTCCGAGAGCGCATTCTGCGGGCCGGTCAGCCGCGCACAGAAATTGTCCTCGCCACCGGCATAGAGCTTGAGATCGGCCGGCAGCTTGTCGCGGTATTTCGCGAGGAAGCCCTGCAGACCGCCGTAATGATCGAAATGGCCGTGGCTGACGATCAGCGCGTTGGCCTTTGACGGATCGACGCGCAGGATGTCGATGTTGTTGAGCAGCGCTTCCGGACTGTAACCGAAATCGAGGAAAATGTTGCGCTCCTCGGCGCCGCGTTGCGATACCGCATAAAGCGACAGGCCCCATTGATTGTGCAGGATGTCGCGATAGGTGGCGCCGCGTCCGCCGGCTGCCGGCGGCTGGCTGGTGATGCCTCCGACCTTCATCGGCTTGAGGAAGATGTCATGGCTGGAGTCGATCAGGACGCGCAGCGACAGTTTGTCGACGGTGGGTACCTGGATCGGTGCAGCGTCGGCGAATTCGATGCAGGCGAAGTTTCCCGCGACAGTGGCGAACGCGGTTGCGGCGAAGGAGTGTTTCAGAAAATCACGTCGCGCGATGGATGTCATGGCGAGGCCCTACAGGCGGACGCGCAGCACTATGCATGCGCGTCACAACGGGCGGCATGCTAGGCCTGTTGGTGTGGGGCGCTCAAGCGAATGGAATTGCATATTGCTGCGGCGCGATGGAACAGCTTTGCTGCAGACCGCTGAACAACATAGCAAGCATTGCACCCCCCGTGCGGCGTAGCCCGGTAGGGCGGTTTCACGCAGAAGTGTTCGTCCGCGGGATGCAGCGAACCGTCACCCGCGTGCCGCACAGGCATCGCCCGTGACCTTGGCGTCAGCGAACGATTCGGTTGCTGCTGGTCTCGACTGGCGCGGCAGTTGGCTTCATCGCATCGCGCGGCACCACCGGCACCATCTGGGTCTTTTGCGGAAACAGGTTGGGCGCGCGAATGGCTCCCGACACGCCGAGGAGACCGATGCCGAAAGCGATCACCGCACCGAGGATGATCGGAAGCGGGCTCGCCTTGCGGTGTGCCTCAAAGGCACGCTGCTGTCGCATCTCGTGGATGGTCTTCATGAGGCGGTCCGGTGCACCATGCGGCTCTCAAGATTTCGATAAGTGTTCCAGCAATGCGTGTGGTTATGCGATCGCCCGCGTTGCGCTTGTCTTAATACGATCGCAGAGCCTCGGCCGTGTTCCGGCAAACGCCGCAATGAATGCAAATCGCGCGCAAACACATCGGCTCAAGTTTGAAGAAAATGCGCGACGACGTTTCTATGCGGCAGCGAGCAGACGCGCGGTGAGAGCGTCCGGCATGTCGATCATGGCGTCGTGCCCGCACGGCATGTCGTGCACGTTCCAGGAAGGATCGTCGCGCAGCCGTGCCGCGATCGCGTCGAAGCCCGCCGCATTGAAGCCCTTGGCGCGGATATAGGTTTTCTTCGCGATCTTCTCGCGCGCACCGGTCAGCCGCACCGGATCGCCGTAGGTGCCGATCGGTTGCGGCGTGCATTTGCGGTCGACATAGGCGCGGTCTTTTTCGTTGACGTTGAAATAGGCTGCGCTGGCCGGCGGGAAGCCGAGATCGCCGCGCTTGATGGCGGCATTGACGCTGTCGCGCAGACCCTGCCGCGACAGGCTCATGATGGTCGCACCATTGTCGGGCACGAAGGCGTCGAGGAAAACGATGGAGGCAAGTTGCGGGCGCACCTTCTCGGCGACGCCGGAAATGACGATGCCGCCGTAGGAATGCCCGACCAGGACGACGCGCTGCAGATCCTCGAAGCGGATGATGTTGGCGATGTCGTCGATATGGGTGGTCACGGTCGGCCGTGTGCCGATCAGGTGCGCGCGGTCGCCGAGGCCGGTCAGCGAGGGCGCGTAGACCTTGTGGCCGCGACGCTCGAGCCGGTCGGCGACCCGGCGCCAGCACCAGCCGCCGTGCCAGGCGCCATGCACCAGCACGAAGACGCGCGGCTCGCCCTGGGCGGCGGCCGGCGCCACAAGCGCGGTGGCTGCGGCCGTGCCGGCGAGAATCGAACGGCGGGTGAGGGAAGAGCCCCTGGTCTTCATGCCGTCAGCATACACAAACGCTCGTCCCCGCGAAGTCGGGGGTCTAACGCTTGCTCTGCCGCTTTGGAACGGGATGCCCTTCAGCGCACGCATGCGCGATGTCACCGTGTCCCCGGTGGATCGCGAAGGGTCAGGTTTTCCGGGTGGCAGCTGGCGAGAAATCGACCTTTCGACCGAAGCGATTTTTCGACCGAAGCGACCGGACGGCCGCTTATGGCGGGATCAGGAGCGCTGCCGCTTCCAGTCCTTTTCCGGCAGCTTTGCGCCGGCGCGACGGATCGACTTGATCTGCAGCGGAATCTGTCCGGATTTTTCGGCGATCTCACGATCCTGCTGCTCGATGACGATGCGGGCCCGATCGTCGCCTTCGAGGCCGCCCAGCTCTTCGGCCGGAACCCGGCGGTTGGAACGCTGGCTGCCGTCCTCGTAGATGACGTCGAACAGCACGAATTCCGTGCGTTTGGTCGGCTTGCGCGCCATTGTTCTTCTCCTTGTTGGAGCGCCGGAGAAAACCGGGTCCCGCGAAACGGGAATGCCATGCTGGCGGCAGCGCTCGGACCTTCGACTTGTCAGGTGACTCAGGGCCGCGGATCCATGCCCTGATACGGCATGTATATGCGCAATCGGCACGCCATGCGCAACCCGCACGGCCATGGGCTGTCCATTACACCCGGCGCATGTCGCGCGCGGGATTTGTCGTCAACCGCAGGTTAGGAGCAGCCGGTTTCCGTCGTCGTCGTCGGTCCACCGGGAGTAACAGGCCGATGTTGTTATTGGCCGGCCCAGCGCCGATCGATCCGTTGCCAGCTTCCGTCGGCGCGAATGGCGGCGATGCCCCGATCGAGCTTTGCGATCAGTTCGGCCGACTGGCCCTTGCGCACGGCGAGGGCGAGCGGCAATTCGAGAAACAGCGCCTCGGGCAACGTGACCTTGCCGGCGTGCAATGTCGCCGCCAGCCTGCGCCCGACCTGGAAGTTCAGCGCGGCCGCGTCCGCCTCGCCCGACAGCAATTGCCTGAAGCTCTCGTCGTAGTCGGCATTCACGACCAGCTTCACCTCCGGCGCCGTCTTTCCGATGAAGCCGGCGAGCGGACCGGTCTTCGGCGTGACCACCGTCTTGCCGGCGAGCGCCTTCAGGCTTTCCGGCGTCGGTTGCGGTGTGCGCACGAACAGCGCCCCGCCGGTGATCACCAGCGGCGCGGTGAAATCGAAGCTCTGCCGCCGCTCGGGATTGATCGCGAGCGGAAACACAGCATCGGCGCGGCCGTCCTCCAGGGTTTTCTGAATCTCCGCGAACGGCACCGGGACGTAGACGATTTTGAGCCCAGCGCGCTCCGCGGCGGCATTGAGGATGTCGACCGCAAGTCCTTCGCTCTTGCCGTCCTTCACCTCGGCGAAGGGCGGAAAACGCTGGTCATGCGCGACGCGGACGGTCTGGGCCTGCGCGGCGAATGAAAAGGACGAAAGCAGGATCAAGGCGGCCGGAAGTGCGATGCGCATGTTGCCCCTCACTGTGAAGCGCAAAGCCTAGCATGCAGATCGCGTGCGAAGATATGCCGCCAGCGCCACCCTATTCCGCGGCGGCGAGGTCGGGGGCGTCGATGAAACCGCCGGACTGGCGCTGCCACAGGGCGGCGTAATGGCCGTTCGCGGCGAGCAATTCGTCATGCGTGCCCTGCTCGACGATACGGCCCTTGTCGAGGATGACGAGGCGGTCCATGCGGGCGATGGTCGAAAGCCGGTGCGCGATCGCGATCACCGTCTTGTTCTTCATCAGTTCGTCGAGGCTCGATTGGATCGCGGCCTCGACTTCGGAATCGAGCGCCGATGTCGCCTCGTCGAGCACGAGGATCGGCGCGTTCTTCAGGATCACGCGGGCAATGGCAATGCGCTGGCGCTGGCCGCCGGACAGCTTGACGCCGCGCTCACCGACCTGTGCGTCATAGCCGCGCCGGTTGCGCCAGTCCTCGAGCCCGAGGATGAAGTCATGCGCCTGCGCGAGCTTCGCCGCGGCCACGACCTCCTCGTCCGACGCGGACGGCCTGCCATAGCGGATATTGTCGCGGATCGAGCGGTGCAGCAGCGAGGTGTCCTGCGTCACCACCGATATCTGCGTGCGCAGCGATTCCTGCGTCACGTCGGCAATGTCCTGTCCGTCGATCAGGATGCGGCCGTCCTCCAGTTCGAAGAACCGCAGCAGCAGGTTCACCAGCGTGGATTTGCCGGCGCCGGAGCGTCCGACCAGGCCGATCTTCTCGCCCGGCCGGACCGACAGCGAGAGGTCCTCGATCAGGCCCTTCTCGCTGCCATAGCCGAAGCGGATGTGTTCGAAGGCGATGGCGCCCTTCGTGACCTTCAGTTCCTTCGCATCGGGCCTGTCGGCCAGGCCGAGCGGACGGGCGATCGCGCGCATGCCCTCCTGCACCACGCCGATATTCTCGAAGATGTCGGTGATCTGGTAGGCGACCCAGCCGGCCATGTTGACGATCTGCCACGCCAGCGGCAGCGCCATCGCCACGGTGCCGACCTGCACCTCGCCCCTGGTCCACAGATAGATCGACAGACCCGCGACGGTCACGACCATGGCGGCATTCAGCGTCGCCAGCGTCAGCGTGAAAAGGGTGTTCAGCCGGAGCGAGGCGTGAAACAGCCCGGTGTGCGTCTCGATCGCATTGCGCACATAGGCATCTTCCTCGCGCGCGCGGGCGAACAGCTTCAGCGTCAGGATATTGGTATAGGTGTCGACGATCCGGCCGGTCATGATCGAGCGCGCTTCCGACACTTCGACCGAGCGGTCCCGCATCCGCGGCACGAAAATGCGCAGCAATATCGCGTAGCCGGCGAACCAGACGAGGATCGGCAGGGCGAGCCACGGGTCGGCGGAGGCGAGCAGCAGCATCGCGCTCGTGCCGTAGACCAGGATGTACCAGACCGCCGTGATCATCGAGACCAGGCTCTGGCGGATCGCAGGTCCCGTCTGCATCACCTTGTTGGCGATGCGGCCGGCAAAGTCGTTCTGGAAGAAGGCCCAGCTCTGCCGCACCACATGCCAGTGGCTCTGCCATCGGATCAGATTGGTGACGTTGGCGGCGATCGCCTGGTTGGCGACCATGTTCTGCGCGGTGAGCGCAAGCGGCCGCAGCACGATCAGCACCACGGCCATGGCGAGCAGGAGATGCCACGATTGCGCGAACAGCGTGGCCGGGTCGCTCGCCGTCACCAGCGTCACCACACGGCCGATGAAGACCGGGATCGTCACGTCGAGCAGGGCGACGACGAAGCCGGTGACGAACAGCGCCGCGAACAGCCCCTTCGCCTGTCGCGCAAAGTGCCAGTAAAAGCCGGCCAGCGTCGGCGGCGGCTCCGGATTGTCCGGCAGCACCGTCGGCTGCAACGCTTTTTCAAACCACTGGAACATGACCCGGACACGCAAAAGGCGGCGCAAGTGCGCCGCCGGTTAGGTCCGCATCGTGTCGGGAGCAAGGCCGGCCGGGTCACCGCGGGGGAAGGCGGTGACCCGGTCTGACAGAAGCAATCCAGGGGGTTCAAGACTGGATTGCTTCGCGGCATCCGTTGGGCCGGCGAGCGTCTGTCGCCGGCGCAGATTTCGTGCGACGCGTCCGGCGTCAGGCCTCGCAGGAGGGCAGGGAGACCGCGGCTGCGGGGTCGCCCGGTCCGGCCAGCGTTTCGGTCAGGGACGAGATATCGGCGGCGTCGTCCGACGATGCGCCCGGGCGCAAGCGCCGTTGCAGGTAGTAATGGGTCAGCCCGGTGAGCAGTCTTTCGCGCGCGCGCGCGGCGCAGTTCGTGCTGATCTGGGTGACGATCATAGCCGGCGACTGCGTGGCGAAAGCGACGTCGGCGTCCGGTGCGGCGCGGCCATCGGTGGTGACGTCATCGCTCGCGGCGCCGGTGCCGACTTGCGCGGCTACGGAATCGGGCGTGCGGAACGCGGCCGCAGTCTGCAGCGCCACGCTCGCCAGCAGGACGCCGCCGAGAACAAACGTGATGAGCCTGCGCGCAGGCGCTTGCGTTCGTTTCGGCGCGGCCGGACGATCGCGGTCGCGGCGCTGCTGCGGATCGAGGAGTCGCTGCGGCAGAAGGGATGTGATGAAGGGGATCAGCATGGCGGGGTCGCAGTGGAATGCGGCCCCGTCATACCGATGCGACCCCTTAAGGCTTCTTAAGACGCAAGGCCGATCCGCCCGGAGGGTGAGGGCGGTGTCAATGCGATCGTTCAAATTGTCCGGATCGCGTTAAGACAAATCAGGACCGTCTCCCGACTGCATCCGCGCACAAAAAAAACGGCCAGCTTTCGCTGGCCGTGTCTGTTCAAGTCCGCGCGTGGCGCAGCGTCACCGATGCTGGACCACGATCTTGGTGCCGACCGGCACCCGCGCGTAGAGATCCTCGATTTCGCTGTTCACCAGACGGAAGCAGCCCGACGACACCGCATGGCCGATGGTCTCCGGCGCGTTGGTGCCGTGCACGCGATAGACCGTGCTGCCGATGTAGAGCGCGCGCGCGCCCATCGGATTGCCGGGACCGCCCGCCATGAAGCGCGGCAGATAGGGCTGGCGCTGGATCATCTCCGGCGGCGGCGTCCAGTCCGGCCATTCCTGCTTGCGGGTGATGGTGTGCACGCCGCCCCAGCGGAAGCCGTCGCGGCCGACGCCGACGCCGTAGCGAATGGCCCGGTTGTCGCCCTGCACGAGATAGAGGAAGCGATCATTGGTATTCACGATGATCGTGCCAGGTGCTTCGTGCGTACGGTAGAACACCGCCTGCCGCCGGTATTCATAGGGCAGCACAAAGCCGTCATTGCTGTCGGCGCCGGGATCGCGATCGCGAATCGTCGGCGACGGAACCTGGCCCGCTCCCTGTCCGACCACCGGCGCGGGCAGCGCGCACGCAAAGACTACGCCGGCACAAGCCAGCAGACGCATCCAATTCATTTTCGGAAACCCGGTTCCCCAAGACATGATTGGACCAACTCTCTCCCACATATGTGGCAAAATTCAATCCCGCTGCCGGTCAACAGGCTGCGATCAAGGTATCATGTTGCTGTTTGGCGGGTGCGGCAAAGGCGCCGCAGGACAATCCGGCCGCGGCGACCGCAGGCCGGATGCCCAATCCAGGCGAATTACTGCTGGCCGGGGCCGCCACCGACAAAGCCGGTGATTTTCCAGCCGCTGGCGTCCTTCAGATAGCAGAGCTGGTCGTTCCCGAGCGGAGCCAGCACATCGGCCGCGATAAAGCCCACCTTGCCGGACGGGGTGACGACGCGGACCAGCGGGACCTCATTGCCCTTGGGCGCCGCCTGCTTGGGATCCGGCATGATCCGGATCAGAACCGCACCCAGCTTTTCGGTCACCGGTGCATTGGCGTTCGGAGCGCCGCGCACCTCGACATTGGGATCGAGCGGATAGGCGAAGTCGCCGGGATCGGTGCCGGTGGCCTTGGCCGCTTCTTCGAGTTGCTTCTCGTCGAATTGCGGGTCGGCTGGTGCGCAGACCACGCCCTGCTTGCCGGGATAGGGCGTCGCGGTCGGGTCGAAGGCATAGCCCTGCAGGATGTCCCAGCCGATCGGCTGCTTGCCGCCGAGGCTGATCGCGGCGGACAGATTGTCGATGGCGGATTTCTTCTTGTCGGCCTGGTCGCCCTTTTCGCCGTCCCAGAAAAAGCCCTGAGGCACCATCATCTTCGCAAGCGCTGCGCGATCCTTCTTCGCGGCGACCTCGCCGAGTTGCTTGCGGAACGCCTCGAAGCTCGGGTCGTTGATCGGACCGGGAATCTTGACGGCAATCGAGGCATAGGGCTTGGCCGGCGCGAGAGGGGGCGGCCCTTTCTGCGGCGGCTGCTTCTGCTGGGCCTGGGCGGCGAGCGGCGCTGCAATGAGCAAGGCAACGGCAAAAGTGATCGCGTGACGTGAAATCGCAGGACGTGAGATCGCGTGGCGCATCTTGATTCTCCGAAGCGGCGGCCAACTTTAGCGGGTAGGGCACGGAAATGCGACGGGTCTGCGGCGGCCGCCCAGATCATTTTCGCTTCGGATCCGCAACCCACACTTTTCCGCTCGCGATGCTAGAAACGCCCCGTCCCTCACTCCAACGGTCGCCGCATGACAATCACATCGCCGCACATCCTGCCGATCCTGCTTCTGATCGGCTCCAACGTGTTCATGACGCTCGCCTGGTACGGTCATCTGCGCTTCAAGGAGCAGCCGCTGATGATCGTCATCCTGGTGGCGTGGGGCATCGCCTTCATCGAATATTGCATGGCGGTCCCGGCCAATCGCTGGGGCAGCGCGGTCTATACGACGGCGCAACTCAAGACGATCCAGGAGGTCATAACCCTCGTGGTGTTTGCGGCGTTTTCGGTGCTCTACCTCAAGGAGCCGTTCACCTGGAACTATGCCATCGGCTTCGCGTTCATCGCGATCGGTGCATTCTTCATCTTCAAGGGGCCGTTATCCTGAAGGCTATGCGGCTGCCGGACAGGCCGCCGCATGAAGCGCTCGCTGGTCGCACTTTGCGCGCTGAACTTCTTCATCGCCGATGTACGCGACGGGCTTGGCCCGTTCCTCGGCGTGTTCCTGCAATCGAACAGCTGGACGCCTGCCGAGATCGGTATCGTCATGACGGTGGGTGGTCTCGCGGGCATGATCGCGACGACGCCATTCGGCATCCTGGTCGACATGACGACGGCGAAGCGGGCGCTGGTCGTCATCGCCGCTCTCATGATCGTGATCGCCTCGATCGCGAATCTGTTCATGCCGAATTTCGTCGTGACGACGATCGCTCAGGTCGTAAGCGGCACGGCGGGATCGGTTGTTCCTCCGGCGATCGCGGCGATCACGCTAGGCCTTGTGCTGCAGCGAGGATTTGCGCACCAGTTGGGGCGTAACGAAGCATTCAATCATGCCGGCAATGTCGCGGCAGCGGTGATGGCCGGCGTTTTCGGTTATCTGTTCGGCATCGGTGCGGTGTTCGTGGTCATGGCGGCGATGGCAGGCGGCGCCATCGTTGCCACGGTCTATATCGACCCGTCGAAGATCGATCATCGGGCGGCCCGCGGACTGGACGACAAGCAAAAGAGCGTGAAGACGGGCCTGTCCGTTCTCGTCACGTCGGTGCCGCTCCTGATCCTCGGCATGACGCTGACGCTGTTTCATCTCGGCAATGCGGCGATGTTGCCGCTGCTCGGCCAGTCGATCGTGGCCCGCGGAGCCGGCGACCCAAGCGCCTATACCAGCGCCACTGTCATCGTCGCTCAACTGACCATGATCCCGATGGCGCTGCTGGCCTCCTGGCTGGCGGACAAGCGCGGTTACTGGATCGTCTTCCTGCTGGCACTTGTCGCGCTTCCGGTCCGCGGTCTGCTCGCGGCCTATCTGACCAATCCGGCTGGTTTGTTGCCGGTTCAGGTTCTTGATGGCGTCGGCGCGGGTTTGCTTGGGGTCGCCGTGCCCGGCCTCGTGGCCCGGATCCTGTCGGGGACGGGCCATGTCAATGCGGGCCTCGGCGCGGTCATGACCCTGCAGGGGATAGGCGCAGCGCTCAGCCCGGCGCTCGGCGGCGTCGTTGCCGAACGCTTCGGCTATTCCGTCTCCTTCGAAGTGCTCGCCGTGGTCGCGATTGCGGCGCTGGCGCTCTGGATCGTGACGCGGCCGCTGACCGGGAAGGCCTGTGGCGACGTTCCAAAACATGCCGCCCGCGAGGCCGTGCGCTAGGTCACGCCCTCGGTCACGCCGTAGCTCACTTAGCCGGCGTCACGCGCAGAATGCGTCCGGACGAATTGTCGGTGACCAGATACAAGGCGCCGTCCGGTCCGGTGCGCACGTCGCGGATGCGTTCGCCGAGTTGCCGGAGCATGCGCTCCTCGCGCGTCACCTTCTCGCCGTCGAGTTCGAGCCGCACCAGCATCGTGGTCCGCAGCCCGCCGATGAAGGCATTGCCCTTCCATTTCGGGAACAGGTCGCCGGTGTAGATGGTGAAGCCGGACGGCGCGATCACCGGCGTCCATTGCCGGATCGGCTGCTCCATGCCTTGCTTGTGCGTTCCTTCATGGATCTTGGCGCCGCCGTAATTGACTCCATAGCCGATCACCGGCCAGCCGTAATTCTTTCCCGCCTCGGGGATGTTGATCTCGTCGCCGCCCTGCGGGCCATGCTCGTGCATCCATAATTTTCCGGTGACCGGATGCAGCGTCGCGCCCTGGCTGTTGCGGTGGCCGTAGCTCCAGATCTCCGGCTTGGCGCCGGCCTGACCGACGAACGGATTGTCCTTCGGCACGGACCCGTCCGGCGCGATGCGGATCACCTTGCCGAGATGATTGTCGAGGGTTTGCGCGCTCTTCGATGCGAAGCCGTGGTCGCCGGTGGTGAGGAACAGGTTGCCGTCGCGCGCCTGCACGATGCGGCAACCGAAATGCAGCCCTTTCGACGGCGGGCCTTCCTGCCGGAAGATCCGTTGCACATCGGTGAGCCGCGGTTTCTCGCCGGCATCCAGCTTCGCGCGGGCGAGCGCGGTCTGCGCGCCGCCGTCCACCGGATCCGAATAGCAGAAATAGATCGTGCCGTTGTTTGCGAAGTCGCGGTCGAGGATGACGTCGAGCAGTCCGCCCTGGTTCTGCGCAAACACCTTCGGCACGCCGTCGAGCGGGTGCGAGAGCTTGCCGTCGCGCGTCGCGATCCGCATGCGGCCGGGACGCTCGGTCACCAGCATGCGCCCGTCCGGCAGGAATGCGAGGGCCCAAGGATAGCTCAGGCCGGACGCCACGGTTTCGACCCGGATGTTACCGAGGTCCGATTTGGACACCTGCTGCGCCTGTGCCGTGGACGCCACCAGCACCGCCATCGGCAGCGCGACCGCAAACGCTCTCATGGCCATAAGCCTCCGCATCAAACTGCAGAACCTATGGACGGGGCGAATATTCCGGAAGGGTGCCGCAACGCCGCATTGGCCGGCAGCGTGCTGCCGGTTCACGATCTGCGGGTGATCGCGGCGGTGATGCCGCCCATGCCGCCCAGCAGGAGGCCGATCAGGATGGCGAGCGGCAGAAGCCCCTCGCGACCTGTGGCAAGCGCGCTCAGCGTATCGGCGCGCGCCGTGCCGATCGCGACCGCGGTGAGCGCGACCACAATGCAGATGACAAGCGCTGCGGTCATCCAAAGATGCGCGAACGCCAGCTTGCGTTTCGTCAACGGCCGGGCGTTGCGTTCGGGATGGTGGAATCCGATCCCGGCAACCCGATCCCTGGTCATGGCAATGGCTCCAGCGAGAGAACGAATCAATTCCCCGCGGCACCATCGTAGGGAATGCAGGCCGCGCTCCGGCCGGAAAGCGGCGCAGCGCGTCAAACGCATGGCGATTTGATGACAAAGGGTTAACGCAATCTTAATTGCGCGGTGCCGTCAGGACTTTTCGCTGCTGGCGTTCACCTGGTGCCCACACTTGGTGCCTTCATTTGGCCGCCAGCGTCAGCGTCTCCGGCCGATGGTCCATCGCGACGTGCTGCGGCTCGGCCGCGACCCGCGCATGCCAGTCGCGCAATGCCGGGAACGGCCGCAGGTCGAAATCGCATTGCTCGGCGAGATGCGTATACGAATAGAGTGCAATATCGGAAATGGAGTAGCGCTCGCCGGCTGCGAAGCGGCTGCGCGAGAAATGCTTGTCGAGGACGTTCAGCGAGCGCTGGCCTTCCTCCATCCAGTCGTCGAGCGCGTGCTGCTGCAATTCGCGTCCGCCCTTGACGAGGCAGAGCCAGAAATAGGCGGCGCCGATATTCGGCACGATCGCGTGCTGCTCGAAGAACATCCATTGCAGCACACGCGCGCGGTCCAACGCGGTCTCGCCGTCGAGCTGGGAGCCTTCTGCAAGATACCACAGGATAGCGTTGGATTCGGCGAGATAGCGGCCCGGTTCGATCTCGAGCAGAGGAATCTGCCCGCTCGGATTTTTCGCGAGGAAATCAGGCGTGTGGGTCTCGCCCTTCAGGATGTCCACGTCGACCAGCGCATGCGGAATTGCGAGCTGCGCCAGCGCGAGGCGCACCTTGTAGCAATTCCCCGATCGCTGCATCGAGTAGAGTGTGTACATCCGTGGCTCCAGCCCTGCAGTTTCCGTCGCGGTCCCTACATGGTCAACATGCGGGGCGACACAAGGAGAAAAGCCCGGCCATTGCAAGACGGCAGGACGACATCCTCATTACAAAGTGAAGTTCATTGCGTGACACTGCGCTGCAGCAAAAAATTATTCTGCAAAAGGTCGAAACGGTCGATTTGCGGTGCGGTCCGGCCGAACCGGCAGGCAAGGGCTGACGGCCTCCAGAGCCGGGCTGTGCGGGTGTCCGGCCATTCGCAACCGTGATGAAGCCGATCATGGAATGCCGCTTGCAGCGCAGCAAAATGGGCATTACCAAGCCTGCGCAGTTCTCAGGAACGACTTCAAACCTACCCGGAGACCCGTCCCCATGGCTTTCCTTGCCGACGCGCTCGCCCGTATCAAGCCGTCCGCCACCATCGCGGTGACCGACAAGGCGCGCGCGCTTAAAGCCGCCGGGCGCGATGTGATCGGCCTCGGCGCCGGGGAGCCGGACTTCGATACGCCGGCCAACATCAAGGCCGCGGCCATCCAAGCGATCGAAACCGGCAAGGCCGCGAAATATACCGCGGTGGACGGCATTCCCGAGCTGAAGGCGGCGATTATCGCCAAGTTCAAGCGCGAGAACGGGCTCGAGTACAAGCCGTCGCAGATCATCGTCGGCACCGGCGGCAAGCAGGTGCTGTTCAATGCGCTGATGGCAACCGTCAATCCGGGCGACGAGGTGATCATTCCGGCGCCGTACTGGGTCAGCTACCCGGAGATCGTGGCGCTGCTGGGCGGCACGCCGGTCCCGGTCGTGACCACCATGGCGACCGGCTTCAAGCTGACCCCGGAACAGCTCGAGAAGGCGATCACGCCGAAGACCAAGTGGCTGATCTTCAACTCGCCGTCCAATCCCACCGGCGCGGCCTATACCCGCGACGAGGTGAAGGCGCTCACCGACGTTCTGATGAAATATCCGCACGTATGGGTGCTGACCGACGACATCTACGAACATCTTGTCTACGATGACTTCAAGTTCGTGACGCCCGCGCAGGTCGAGCCGGCGCTCTACGAACGCACGCTGACGCTGAACGGCGTGTCGAAGTCCTATTGCATGACCGGCTGGCGTATCGGCTATTCCGGCGCGCCCGAGGCGCTGACCAAGGCGATGGCGATGTTGCAGTCGCAATCGACCTCGAACCCCTCGGCGGTGGCGCAATGGGCCGCGGTCGAGGCGCTGAACGGTCCGCAGGATTTCATCGCCAAGCACAACACCATCTTCAAGGAGCGCCGCGACCTGATCGTCTCGATGCTCAATCAGGCCAACGGCATCCAGTGCCCCAAGCCTGAGGGTGCGTTCTACGTGTATCCGTCCTGCGCCGGGACCATCGGCAAGACCGCGCCGTCCGGAAAGAAGATCGCGACCGACGAGGATTTCGTCACCGAGCTGCTGGAAACCGAGGGCGTCGCGGTCGTGCATGGTTCGGCCTTCGGCGCCGGTCCCGCCTTCCGGATTTCCTATGCGACCAAGACCGAAGACCTGGAAGAGGCAGGCAAGCGCATCCAGCGGTTCTGCGGCAACCTGAAATAGGGCGGGGTCCGGCCTGTCCGCAATCGCGGAGGGCGGGGTGGACCGGGGCCCCCGGGTCCCGGCCGGTCCGGCATTTAGATAAAATGCACGGGCAGAGGCTAATCGTGTTTGAAACGAAGTCTGACTAACTTCGGCCAGACTTCCGGCGCGACATTGACGCGCCCGTTTCACGATTCTCCATCTATGAGGGACCCCCATGATCCGATCATCGCTTTTCGCCGCCATGATGCTGGTGGCGGTGCAGGTCACACCCGCGTCGGCACAGCAGGTGCAATCCGGCGTGCTGGAATGCCGCGGCGGCGGGTCGGTCGGCTTCATCATCGGGTCGGTGACCGAACTGAGCTGCATCTATCGTCCGGATTTCGGCCCGCGCCAGCTTTATACTGCGGTGCTGCGGCGCGCCGGTGTCGATCTCGGCGGAACCGCAGTGTCCAGCCTGGTGTGGGGTGTGCTCGCGCCGACCCAGCAGATCGGGCTCGGCGACCTCTCGGGCAATTTTGGCGGCGTGACTGCCGGCGCGGCGGTCGGCGTCGGGCTTGGCGCCAATGTCATGTACGGCGGCTCCAATAATTCCTTCGCGCTTCAGCCGCTCAGCGTCGAGGGCCAGGTCGGCCTGAATGTGTTCGGCGGAATTGCCGGGCTGGAGTTGCGCTTCGTTCCGTAAGCCTCGGGGCGGCGACCCGCGGGATGCGACCGGCCGAAGGCCGCATCCCACCCGCGCATTCCTTGCCGGCTACGTCCTTCACGGAATTTGATAGACCGCCATCCGGTCGCTCACGCCGCGCAGCGAGGCCAGCTGCTCGGTCGGCGTGATGTGGCGCTGCTCGATCATCCTCGCGACCTGCGGGTTCTGCACCACCGGTCTGGTGACAAAGATCGCGCGCTCATCGGCGAGGCCCTGCACCCGCGCGGCGATGTTGACGGTCTGGCCGAAATAATCGAGCTGGTCGTTGAGCGTCACGGCAAGGCATGGCCCTTCGTGAATGCCGATCTTGATCAGGAGATCGGACCTGAGATCGCGGACCGACTCGCGCATGCGCAAGGCCGCAGCGAGCGCGCGGTCGGGCGCCGGAAACGTCGCCATGACCGCATCGCCGATCGTCTTCACCACCGCACCGGCTTCTGAGGCGACGATCTCGTTCAGCACGCGGAAATGGGCGCGCACCAGATCATAGGCCGCCAGATCGCCGACGCGATCGTAGAGCGCGGTCGAGCCCTTGAGGTCGGTGAACAGGAACGTCAGGCTGGTGATCTTCAGCCCCTGATCGACGTCGAGCGTATTCGTCCGATAGATGTCGCGGAAGGTCTGGTTGGTGAACAGGCGCTTCGCGGTCAGGAACGGACGGCGCCGGCCGAGCAAATCGTGCAGCTTGTCGCCCGCGATCCAGACCGAGGGCAGGGTGCGCAGATCGGTGCGGTTCTCGAACGACAGCCGCAACGGGCCGGGCTGCATCTGCGTGGTGCCGGTCGGGGCCTGCGTCTTGCTGAACACCATCCCGAGGCTCTGTCGTTCGCGCGTCGGCTCCCCCTTCACGTCGATGAAATGCGCGGCGTGTGTCACCGGCTCGAACACGATGACGAATTGCGCGGGCAACTGCAGCGACATCTGCGCCTTCTCGCCGGGCGCAAGTTCGATCGCGTCGAGCGTGATCTCGTCGATCAGAGCCCCGAGATCGACGGTTTCGGGGAGGTCGATCCCCGAACACCAGAACACCTGACGGAAATATTCCGCGAGCGGCAGCGTATGTGGATCATGCGCAGCGATGCGGCGCACGGTCGGGCTCACCGTGAAGGTGACCTCGACCATCTCGTCGAGCGTCGGGTCGTAACCGCAGGCGCATAGCGCGCAATCGTAGCGCTCCTTGCGAACCGACTTCAGTGTCTGCGTTGCGTCCAGCACGCCACCGCAGCCGGGACACAGCACATTCCAGATCAGGTCGAACAGGCCGAGCCGCGCGGCGTGCAGAAAACCGCTGATGGTCTTTTCCTCGTCGAGCCCGTGCTGTGCGGCAACGGCCAGCACATTGACGCGGCACAGCGAGCGGTCCTGGCCCTCGCGCACCAGCGCTTCGATAGCATCGGTGACGTTGGGGTCGGCCGACCTGCGCAGCGCCTCGAACAGCGTTCGGCTGGCCTGCGTGATGTCCATGAGAGGAATGCTACGCCTGAATTGTGACGCTGTCAGGAGGGGCGCAGCGGAAGAGATGCGAGAGCCCGCCGCTTCGGAGGTCGCCGGCAATCACGCTATTTGATGACGATCCGTCCCTCGACGCCGGTGCGGACGGTCTTGATCCTATCCAGGTAGTCGATGACTTCGGCGGTCATCAGCGGGCCGTCGTGCGCCGGGACGAGTTCGCGGACATTGTTGAACATCTCGTAGCCGTCGCCGCCCTTCGACATGAAGTCGTTGGTCGCCATCCGGTAGACCCTGTTGTCGTCCAGTGGCTTGCCGTCGGCCACGACCGAAACGACGCGCTGCCCGACCGGGCGCTGCGGATCGACCACGACTTTCATCCCCGAAACCTGCGGGAACCGCCCGGCCGCGCGCGGCAATGTGCTGAAACCGTGTTCGAGGCCGGCGCGGATGGTCTTGCCGAGAACCTCGAGCACGGCGACTTTGTTGTTGAACGGCAGCTCCGCCATGACAGCACGGCGGGTGATGGTGGCTCCGGCCGGATAGACGTGGTTGCCGCGGATTCCGCCGCCGTTCGTGAATGCAATTTCGGCATCGCTCTCGATGCGCATCGCGTCGGCGATGAGATTGCCGATCGCGGCTTCCTGCGTGCGCACGGTCGCGTTGCGGCTGTCGAGTTCGACCGCCGTGGTCGCGATCGGGACGTCGAGCGCGCTCGACAGCTTTTTCTCGTAATCGTCCACGACCGCCATCACCTCGGGGTCCGGCGTCACGCTTCGCGTATCGATGACACGGAACTCCGGATGCCAGACCACCTCACGGCGTCCCTCGCCGGTCCGGACCGTGAAGGTGACGTCGACGCAGGTGACGAAATGCGCGTCGTAGCCGGATTCCACGGCCACAGTCCGGTCGTCATAATTGAGCCAGAGGTCGTGGTCGTGACCGCTCAGGATGATGTCGGCGGCCTGGCGGCGGTACATCGCTTCATCCTTGGCGCGGTCGGTGTGAACGCAGGCGACAACGATGTCGGCGCCCTCCTTGCGCAGGGCCGCGGCCTGATCGTCGATGGTGTCGACCGCGCGCGGGAATTTCAGGTCGCCCGGGCTGGACAGGGTCACCGCTTCCTCGTCGGTCGCCGCGGCGATGCCGATGCGCACGCCGTCGAAGGTCAGGATGGTGCGCTCGCGCATGCCGGCGGCCAGCGTGCCATCCGGATTGCGGATGTTGGCGCAGAAGATCGGGAATTTGGCTTCCGCCATCCGCTTGAAGAAGACCTCCTTGCCGAAATCGAACTCGTGATTGCCGGGCACGAAGACGTCCGGCCGGATCATGTTGGTCAGCACCATGATGTGCTCGCCCTGGTCGATCCCGGACATCAGCGACGGCGACAGCGTGTCGCCGGCATGGACGAAGATCACCGGCCCCTTGGCGCGCTCGGCCTTCACCACGGCCGCGAGCTTCGCGAAGCCGCCGCGCGGGGTCCCGTCAGGCGCCGCTTCGGCGCTCATCAGGTAGATGTCGTTGACGAGGACGAAGGTCACCTTGGTGCGCGTGGTCTGCGCGGCGGCAAAGCGCGGCGGCAGGCCCGCAAGCAGCGCAAGCGCGGAGGAGCCGAGCAGCAGCAGGCGGCGGGTGATGGCCATTTGCATGTTGGTGTCCGGCGTTCGTGAAGACCCCTGGGCGGGATTGGAATGGTTCGGAGCCATCCAACCGGGTGACGTGCTATCATGCTTCCATGAATGACGCATCGTCAGACGCCGCCGCAGGCGCGCACCGCCCCGCCCACCATCCGCCCGTCAAATCCGGCAGGATCGGGATCCTGATCGCCAATCTCGGCACGCCGGATGCCACCGACTATTCGTCGATGCGACGGTATCTGAAGGAATTTCTGTCGGACAAGCGGGTCATCGAGGAAAATTCGCTGGTCTGGAAACTGGTATTCAACCTGATCATCCTGACGCGGCGGCCGGCCGCGAAGGGACGGGACTACGACACCATCTGGAACAAGGAACTGAACGAATCGCCGCTGAAGACGATCACGCGATCGCAGGCGCGCAAGCTCGCCGCCGCGCTCGCGCCGGTCGATGCCCGGATCGAGGTCGAGTGGGGGATGCGCTACGGCAATCCATCGGTCGGTTCGGCGATCGACGCGCTGATGGCGAAGGGCTGCGACCGCATCCTCTATCTGCCGCTCTATCCGCAATATGCCGCAGCGACCACCGCGACCGCCTGCGATGCGGCGTTCCGGCATCTAATGACCATGCGCTGGCAGCCGAGCTTGCGGGTGGCGCCGCCCTATCATGACGATCCGGTCTATATCGAGGCGCTTGCGTCTTCGATGCGGGAGCAACTGGCGAAGCTGACGTTCCAGCCGGAGGTGATCCTCGCCTCCTTCCACGGCATCCCGCAGGAGTATTTCGACAAGGGCGATCCCTATTACTGCCATTGCGCCAAGACCACGCGGCTGCTGCGCGAGGCGCTGGGCTACAGTGAGGCGCAGTTGCGCATGACCTTCCAGTCGCGGTTCGGCACCGCGGAATGGATCAAGCCCTATACCGACAAGACCGTGGAGGCGCTGGCGCAGAGCGGGGTGAAGAACCTCGCCATCGTCACGCCGGGTTTCTCGGCCGACTGCCTGGAGACGCTGGAGGAGATCGCGGTCGAGAACGGCGATATCTTCAAGGCGCACGGCGGGGTGAATTTCGCCGCGATCCCCTGCCTGAACGACAGCGAGCAGGGCATGCAGGTGATCCGCGAGGTCGTGCTGCGCGAACTGAAAGGGTGGGTCTCCTAACCCCCCGTTAACCATGTACCTTTTAACTCCGTTAACCCTTTCCGCCGGCCGCCAGGCCGGCCGCCTTCATTTGCGCGTCCTGCGGGCGCGGCCGATGCGGGCGCGGCAGGAGTTGACGCGTGGCGCGCAGCCTCGTCCCGATCATTGTGCTGAGTGTGGCCGGTCTGTGCGCGACCGCGCCGGCCCTCGCGCAGCAGGGCGAGCCGCGCGACCCTTCGACCCCAACGCTGTTCGATCCGCATTTCGATTCCAACCGCACGCAGCAATTCCGCCGGCCGGGGCAGCCGGCGCGGCCGGGTGAGGTCACCTTTCCGGCGAGCGGCGCCGGCGCGACCGGGTTCGATGCGACCAACGCCCGCGTCCGGCGCAAGGCGAAGGAGAACGCACAGCAGCGCGCGCGCGCCGAAGCCGAGAACCTTCCGCCGATTGCCGCCAGCGCCCCGGACCGCACGGTGGCAGCGCCGTTCCAGCGGCAGGAGAGCCGTGCAGCGATGCGGCGACGCGCGACCAATTCCGCGCCGATTCCGCTGGATGCGACCGGCACCGTCGCGGCGCGCCCGATCCGTAAGCGCGTGGATGAGGAAGATCCGTTCGGTCCGGTCGGGGTTTATGCCGGATCGTTTCTCTACAAGCCCGCCGTCGAATTGTCGGGCGGCTACAACAGCAATCCGGGGCAGCGCACGAATGCCAAAGGCTCGACCTTTCAGAAGGTCGCACCCGAACTCAGCCTGAAGTCCGACTGGTCGCGGCACGAGGTCTCGGCCGATCTGAAGGGCAGCTACATCTGGTACAACCAGAACGATCTCGACAATCTCAACCAGCCCAATCTCGATCTGAAGGGCAGGGCGCGGCTCGACATCACCAAGCAGACCCGGGCCGAAATCGAAGGCCGGTTCGGTTTGCAGGCGGATAATCCCGGCGATCCGAACCTGCCGGCCGATATCGCGACGCCGCCGCTCTACATCACACCCGGTGCGACCGCCGGCATTTCCCATACGTTCAACCGTCTCGAACTGTCGCTGAAGGGCTCGATCGACCGCACCGCTTACGGTGACGCGCAAACCAACGACGGCAAGTGGGTCAGCTTCCAGGACCGCAACTACAATCAATATGGCGCGCGGGTGCGCGCCTCCTACGAGACGCTGCCCGGCATCAAGCCGTTCGTCGAATACGGCATGGATCAGCGGCGTCATGACGAGGAGAATGATCCCGACGGCCTCGCGCGCAATTCCGACGGTTCGACCATCAAGTTCGGCGCGGAGTTCGAGCTGTCGCGCTATCTTGTCGGCGAGGCTTCGATCGGCTTCCTGGAGCGGCGCTACGCGGATGCGGCGTTCCCGACGCTGCGTGCGCCGCTGATCGATGCGACGCTGACCTATTACGCGACGCCGCTGACGACGGTGAAGCTGAACGCCACGACCAACGTCGATGAATCGATTCTGCCCGGCGTGGCCGGCTCGCTGCGCCGCGATTTCGGGGTTCAGATCGACCATGCCTTCCGGCGCTGGCTGGTCGGAAGTGTCACGCTCGGCTATGGCACCGACAATTACGAAGGCTCGGACCGCACCGACGATCGCTACATCGTCGCGGGCGGACTGATCTACAAGATGACGCGCGAGGTCCATTTCCGCGCCGAGGCGCGCCGTGAATGGCTGAAGTCGACCTTCGTCGGATGGGATTACGCCGCGAATATCTTCACGGTCGGCTTGCGGCTGCAGCGGTAAGACAGAGCGCGCGCGGCGCGGGCTCTGGTTTGCTCCCGGATGTCGCTTCGCTCATCCGGGCTACGATGCTGTGATGGACGGCTCGAAACCTCAGCCCAGCAGCCGCTTCAATTACACGCGCAGTTCCGGCGCGATGTCGTCGCGCTTGAGCGCATAGGCGACGTTGGCGGTGAGGAATCCGAGCTTGGAGCCGCAATCGTAGGAGCGGCCTTCGAACTTCACGGCGTAGAAGGGCTGGGTTTTGGACAGCGCGATCATGGCGTCGGTGAGCTGGATTTCGCCGCCGGCGCCGGTCTGCTGGTTCTCCAGGATGTCGAAGATCTCCGGCTGGAGGATATAGCGCCCGGTGATCGCGAGATTGGAGGGCGCGTCCTCGCGCTTCGGCTTCTCCACCATAGCGGTGATCGGCATCGCGTCGCCGGATTCCTTGCCGACGCCGACGACGCCGTACATGTGGACGCGATCCATCGGCACTTCTTCGACCGCGATGATGTTCGCCTTGCCCTGTTGCTTGTTGTAGGCCGCGACCATCTGCGCGAGGCAGCCCGGTTCGTTCTGCACCAGCACGTCCGGCAGCACCACCGCGAACGGTTCGTTGCCGACGATCTCGCGCGCGCACCAGACCGCATGGCCAAGTCCGAGCGGCGATTGCTGGCGCGTGAAGCTCGTGGTGCCGGCGCCTGGTGTGTCGTCGGCCAGCAGCTTCAGTTCGGCTTTCTTGTTGCGGTTCGCGAGCGTGGCTTCGAGCTCGAACTGTCGGTCGAAATGATCCTCGATCACCGCCTTGTTGCGGCCCGTCACAAAGATCATGTGCTCGATTCCGGCTTCGCGCGCTTCGTCCACGACGTGCTGGATCAGCGGGCGGTCGACCACCGTCAGCATTTCCTTCGGCATAGCCTTGGTTGCGGGCAGGAAACGGGTGCCGAGCCCGGCCACCGGGAAAATCGCTTTACGAATAGGCTTCATGGGAAGAACCGCGGAACTGCTGGGAACAAGATGGCTCCTGTTAGCACGCGAAATTTGGAGAAATCGTGAGCGGTCTCAAAAACGTCAAGGGATTTGTGGATGTTGTTAATGGTCTGGCAACCCTATGCGTTCCCCATAGGGGCTGGATTTTTTTGTACCCGGGTTGCGTGAGGCGTTTCTATGGCCCGTCGGAGTGGAATCCCTGCCAGATTGTGGCCAGCCGCAGTGCTTGGCGCGACCCTGATGGGTTGCGCGGGCGGCGTGGCGGATGACCGTAGCGATCCGGTCGCCACGTCATCCATTCCGCAGGCGACGCGCGCTGTCCCGCAGCCGGCGGCGATTTCGGCGCGACGGGCCGCTCCTTCCACCGGCGCCCGGCGCTCCTTCGCGCAGGCCACGGGTCCGGAATGGAGCGGCGAATCCGGCTCCTCCGGTCATCCGCTGATGACCGCGGATGCCATCCGCGCCGCGGCTTCCGACTTTCAGGGGTGCGTGCAGCGGCTCTATCCCGCGGCTGCCAAGCGCGGCATTCCGAAACAGGCCTTCGACGCCCTGACCCGCGACCTGACGCCCGATCTGCGGATCATGGATCTGGTCGACGCACAGCCGGAATTCACCCTGGCGTTCTGGGACTATCTCGACCGGCTGGTCGGCGATGAGCGCATCCAGCGCGGCCGCGAATTGCTGCAGCAGCATCGCGCCACCTTCGATGCGATGGAACGGGCCTATGGTGTCGACCGCCATATCATCACCGCGATCTGGGGCATCGAATCGAAATATTCGACCATGATGGGCGACCGCGCGGTGCTGCGCTCGACCGCCACGCTCGCCTGCGTCGGGCGCCGCCAGGATTACTTCCGCAACGAATTCCTCGCGGCGCTGGAGATCCTGCACCGCGGCGACGTGCAGCCCGACCGCATGAAGGGGTCTTGGGCCGGGGCCTTCGGCCCGACCCAGTTCATGCCGACCGTCTACAAGAATTACGCAGTGGATGCCGACGGTGACGGGCGGCGCGATCTCACGACCTCGGTGCCGGACCTGTTGTTCTCGACCGCGAATTATTTTCGCCGTCACGGCTGGGAGACCGGGCAGACCTGGGGCTACGAGGTCGTGGTCCCGCAGAATTTCAATTTCATGCTGGCCGACCGCAGCAAGGTCATGACGATCCGCGAATGGGAGCAACTCGGCATCCGGCGGGCCGGCGGAAAGGGCTTCCCGCGTTCCTCGGACCGCGCCTGGCTGATGGTGCCGGCGGGCAGTCAGGGGCCAGGCTTCCTGATGCTCAATAATTTCCGCGTGATCATGCGCTACAACCCGGCTGAGGCCTATGCGCTCGCGATCGGCCATCTGGCGGACCGGCTGCGCGGTGGCGATGCCTTCGTGCAGGGCTGGCCGCGGCAGGAGCGCGTCCTGACCCGCGACGAGCGTCAGGAAATGCAGCAATTGCTGGCTCGCCACGGCTTCGATATCGGCCAGCCCGACGGCCGTTTCGGACCCAAGACCCGGGCGGCGATCCGGGATTTCCAGGCGCGGGCCGGGCTCGTCCCGGACGGCTTCCCGACTGCGACGGTGCTCGCGCGCTTGCGCAGGAATTGACGCGCGACCTTCGCCTCGCCACGTTCTTTTGCTATGCAGGTCGCACTCTGGCGGGGTGCGAGCCCCCGGTATTGGCGCGGGTCGAGATGGCGCGGGAACATTCGCGGAAACGACGGTTGTGGTCCGGGCTGGTCCTTGGCGGCCTCGGGCTGGCGGTGCTCGCGTCGAGTTGGCCGGCGCAGGCCCAGTTTTTCCCGTTCGATGACCGCTTTTTCGGCTTTCCGCGACAGCAAAAGCCGCGTCCGCCGGTGCAGCAGGACCAGACCACCGCACCGGCTCCCAAGAAGGCCGAAGTGCCTCCGACGATTCGCATCCTCGTGCTCGGCGATTCGATGGCCGACTGGCTCGGATTCGGCCTCGAGGAACAACTCAGCGAGACGCCGGAAATCGGAATCGTGCGCAAGCACCGCGCTTTTTCCGGGCTGATCCGCTACGAGCAGAAAAGCGACGCCGAATGGCCGAAAGTCGCGCGCGAGCTGATCGCCGCCGAGAAGCCGCAGGCGATCGTCGTTCTAGTCGGGCTGCAGGACCGCATCGATATCCGCGAGAAGGCGCCGCCGAAGCCTCAGCCTCAGCCGCAACAGCCGGCGCAGCAAAAGCCGGCGCAGCCGGCCCCCGCCGCCGCTGCGGCCCAGCCCCAGAAGCCGGCAGAGGACGATGTCGAGACCCCGGCGGCGGCCGGCGCCGAGCCGCAGCGCGCCCGACCTGCCGGTCCGGCGGAATTCCGCAGTGAGCTGTGGGAAGAGCGCTACCTCGCCAAGATCGACGAGATGATCGCCGCACTCCGCACCGCCAACGCACCGGTTCTCTGGGTCGGTGTGCCGGCGGTCCGCGGCGCGCGCTCGACCGCGGACATGCAGTATCTGAACGACATCATCCGCCCGCGCGTCGAAAAAGCCGGTCTGATCTTCGTCAATGTGTGGGACGGCTTCGTCGACGAGCGCGGCAATTTCATGCAGCGCGGTCCGGATGAAACCGGCCAGATCCGTCAGTTGCGCAGTGGGGACGGGGTTCACTTCACCCGGTTCGGCGCGCGCAAGCTGGCGCATTACGTCGAGCGCGATCTGAAGCGCGTGCTGCGTGAGCCGATTCCGGCGGCCCTGAATGTGCCGATCGAGCCGCAACCCGCGCAGGCGGCAAAGCCGGCGGGCCCCACCGCACGTCCGCTGGCCGGCCCCGTCATTCTGCTCGGAACGCCGCTGCAGGAGCCGACTGACCTCGCCGGCGCCGCTCCGGAGACAAAGGCGCCTGCGCTCGACGCGGTGGCGGCCCGCATGCTGGTCAAGGGCGAGCCGCAGCGCAACGAGCCGGGCCGCGCCGATGACAGCTCATGGCCGCCGCGAATGCCCAATCTCGTGATGTCCGAGCCGCTGCCGCCGACCGGTGCGCCGCTCACGATCGTGCGCGCAACGACGCCGGCCGCACCGTCCCAGCAGGTTGCCCTGCCTGGCCACAAGCCGGGTGCCGCTCCGGCAGCGCCCGCCGGACCGCGTGTCGCCCAGCGTCAGCAGCCGCAACAGGCACCGACCTTCTGGCGACGCCAGTTCCCGGAATATTCCGGGCCGCGATTCTTCTTCGGATTGTTCGGGCGGTAATCGCCTTCGGCAGCTGCCGGATACGTGAACGGCCGAGCGCCGTCTCACCGGTATGCAACGCCCATCATTCCGGATGGGCGCGCTGTCTTTTGCATATCGAGGCTGTGAGAAGCCAGCCGCTTAGCGCGGCAGGCTGGTGGCTCCCATCAGGAACTTGTCGATGGCGTGGGCGCATTGGCGGCCCTCGCGGATCGCCCAGACCACGAGCGACTGACCGCGGCGCATGTCACCCGCCGCAAAGACCTTGTCGACCGAGGTCCGGTAGTCTTCGGTATTGGCCTTGGCATTGCCGCGCGGATCGAGCGCGACGCCGAGCGACGCCAGCATGCCGTCCTTCACCGGATGCACGAAGCCCATCGCGAGCAGCACGAGGTCGGCCTTGACGGTGAATTCAGAGCCGGGGATCGGCTTGATCTTGTCGTCGGCACGCACGCAGCGCAGCGCCGTCACCTTGCCGTTCTCGCCTTCGAACGCTTGCGTCAGCACGGAGAATTCGCGTTCGGCGCCTTCATCGTGGCTCGACGAGGTGCGCAGCTTGTAGGGCCAGTCCGGCCAGGTCAGCGCCTTGTTCTCGCGCTGCGGCGGCATCGGCATGATCTCGAAATTCGTCACCGACAGCGCGCCCTGCCGGATCGACGTGCCGATGCAGTCCGAGCCGGTGTCGCCGCCGCCGATCACGACGACATGCTTGCCGCCGGCGAGGATCTCCTTCGTGCCGACGAGCGGCTCGCCGGAGACCCGGCGGTTCTGCTGCGGCAGGAAGTCCATCGCGTAGTGGATGCCGTCGAACTCGCGG
>JAEWHY010000283.1 GCA_023387555.1 Pseudomonadota bacterium | reverse complement strand
CCGACTGGCGGCGTGTCATGGCGCTCAATCTCGACGCGGTATTTCTGGTGACCCGCGCATTCGCTTCCGGCATGAAGCGGCGCGGATGGGGCCGCATCATCAATGTGTCGTCATCGACGCTGAACACCGTCGCATCCGGCTACACACATTACATCGCCAGCAAAGGCGGCGTGGTCGGTTTCACCCGCGCGCTTGCGACGGAGATGGGAAACTTCGGCGTGACCGTGAATGCCGTCTCGCCCAGCCTGACGCGCACGCCCGGCACGGAGGGCCGCGCACCGCGGCCGGGACGCGCCAGCATTGACGAGGAGTTCGAACAGATTGCGCGGCTCCAGGCGATCCGCCGCGTGCAGATGCCTGACGATCTCGCCGGCGTCGTATCGTTTCTGGCGAGTGACGATGCGGCGTTCATGACCGGACAGACGCTTTATGCCGATGGGGGTATGGTGCGCGTTTAACGAGCCCGGCCTGCTATTTCGGCCTGCGCGAAGCGCACGATCCAGCAGGGAAAGCCGCCCGGATCAATGCTTGCGCCACGGATAAGGCACCCGCAAATCCACCGGCGGATCGGATTTCATCGACGGCGCATCGTCGACCACATTCAGCGCGGCGAGCGCTTCTTTGACGTCCTCGCTGTCCAGCAATTCCGTCAGGCGTCTGATCGCGTTGTCGTTCGACGCGGCACGCTCGGGGTCGCCCGTGTTCTTGAGCTCGCGCCTGGCCAGCCGGACGGCCTCAGCCAGTGCGACAATGTGATTTTTCATGCGCTTCACTCCTGCAAGGGAGATAAGCCCCGTCGGCCCGGTTTCGTATCGGGTCACACGAAATGTTTATTGCCGGGAACCGAAAAAATTCTGGGTCGTGCGTGGATAGCTGCGCTTATGGAGCGGGTTTAAAAAATTACTGCCTCGCAACAAATCCTGCCTACGTGAGCAGTTCCCTGCGCCGAAAATCAAATCTGATGGCGAATGGACAAAGGCTTGCGCAAACGGCTGCCTAAGAAAAGCGCGTGTCCCGCGAAAAATTGTTATTCCGCCGAGCAGGTTACACGGCCCTTGAGAAGCGTTGTTTTTCCATCGCCGCCGGCTTTCGGCACATCGAAGATCGTCAGGACATACCCGCCGCGAAACTCGATATCGTCCGAGTCTTTGCGTGGCCAGGCCTCGATCACAATGTCAACGTAACCATGCGGCTCGCCATCACGCTCGCGATAGACCTGGAGCTTGAGGTTGCGGTTGTCGAGCCATTGCTGGGTGAGATGCTCCCTGGCGAATTCCATGTTGCGGAAATCCTTGGGCACGTTTGGCGCCAGAATCTTCAGTCGGCCCTTGAAGCTGAAGAATGCCGAGCCGGTCCCGCGGCTCACGCCGGCGTCCAGATCAAGCTTGATGGCCTTGTCGCTCGCCTCGCAGCTCAATCCGCCGCTGGCGTGAGCTGCGCTCGTGGCGGGCGCGACAAGCGCGATAATCGTGGCGGCGAGAACGATAGTTCGCATCGGCGTGCCTTGGCATGGACAGGCGCCGAGCTTTCCCGGTTGCTTCGCGACAGGCAAGAGGGGGGGTCAGGCCCGCGGATGCGCCGCGTTATAGGCGTCGAGCAGGCGCTGGGTATCGACCGCGGTATAGATCTGCGTGGTCGAAAGCGAGGCGTGGCCCAGCAATTCCTGGATCGCGCGCAGGTCGCCGCCGCGTGACAGCAGATGCGTCGCGAACGAGTGCCGCAGCGCGTGCGGCGTTGCCGTATCGGGAAGCCCGAGCGCGCCGCGCAGCCGCTCCATGGTCAGCTGGATGATGCGTGGCGACAGCTTGCCGCCCTTGGCGCCGACGAAGAGCGGGCCCTCGTCGGGCAGATCGTAAGGGCACAGCGCAATGTAATCCGCGATCAGGGTCAGCACCGCGGGCAGCACCGGCACCATGCGCGCCTTGTTGCCCTTGCCGATGACGGTGAGCGCGTCGCCGCTGCCGGGAGCCGGAATGTCACGCGGCGTCAGCGAGAGCGCTTCGGCGATGCGCAGTCCCGAGCCGTACAGCAGCGCCAGCACCGCGGCGTCGCGCGCGAAAATCCAGGGCTCGCGCTCTTCGCCGGCGCGCAGGCTGGTGTCGGAGATACGTTTGGCGTGCGGCACCGCCAGCGGCTTCGGTAAGGTCTTCGGGATTTTCGGCGCGCGGACCGCGTTCAGTGCGCCGACCTTGCCCTTGCCGCCCCGCTCCAGGAATTTTGCGAAGCTGCGTGCGCCGGCCAGCTGCCGCATCAGGCTGCGGGGGGCGATGCCTTTTGCTCTACGGGCCGCCATAAAGGCGCGGACATCCTGCGGCAAAAGTGCGGCGAGGTCCGCAAGCCGGGGCTGGTCACCGAGATGTTCCGCCATAAATAGCAGGAACTGGGTGACGTCGCGGCGATAGGCCTCGACGGTCTTCGGCGACATCCGCTTCTCGTCGCCGAGAAACGCTAGCCAGCGCAAGAACTCTGCAGAAACCTCGGCGGAAAACGGCAGAACATCGTCGTGTTCGGGCATACAATCGTTATCGCACCGCCATCCTTACCCTTCCTTAAGCGCCCGGAATCGGGTGACGTCGTCCCTTCATGAGCCAGAAAACCGTCGATGTGATCGTGCCGGTCGCGCTGGACCGCGCCTACACCTACCGCGTGCCGGCGGGCATGAGCCTCGCCGCGGGCGACGTCGTGGCGGTGCCGCTCGGCCCTAACGAATACCCCGGTGTGGTCTGGGGCGAGGCCGAACCGCGTCCCGGATTGCATAACAAGCTCAAGGACGTAGACGCCAAACTCGACGTCCCGCCGCTGCCCGACGAACTGCGCCGCTTCATCGACTGGGTGGCCGATTACACCCTTGGCGCGCGCGGCACCGTGCTCGGCATGGCGCTGCGCATGGGCGCGCAAGGGCCGGCGCGCGAGAAGGTCGGGGTGCGGCTCGCGGGCCCCGCGCCGCAGCGCATGACCGCGGCAAGATCCCGTGTTCTCAAGGTGTTGGCCGAAGACGGGCTGGCCCGCGCCAAGAGCGACCTGGCGCAGGAGGCCGGCGTCTCCACCGGCGTGATCGACGGGCTGATCGAAGAAGGCACCCTGGAAACCCTCGTCCTGCCGCCCGAGCCCGTCGCCTATCCCCCTGATCCTGCTTACATTTCGCCCGAGCTGACGGAGGCGCAGGCGAAGGCCGCGGGCACCCTGCGCGAGGCTGTCGCCAGCGGCGGCTTCTCCGCCTTCCTGATCGACGGCGTCACCGGATCGGGCAAGACTGAGGTCTATTTCGAGGCCGTTGCGGAGAATATTCGCAAGCGGCGTCAATCGCTTATCCTGATGCCGGAAATCGCGCTGACGACCCAGTTCCTGAACCGCTTCGAGCAAAGGTTCGGCGTGCGCCCGGCCGAGTGGCATTCGCAGCTTTCGCCGCGCAAGCGTGCCCGCACGTTTTCCGCCCTCTGCTCGGGCGAAATATCGGTGATTGTCGGCGCGCGCTCGGCGTTGTTCCTGCCCTATCCGGATCTTGGTCTGATCATCGTCGATGAGGAGCACGATCCGGCCTACAAGCAGGAGGACGGCGTGCATTACCACGCCCGCGACA
>JAEWHY010000227.1 GCA_023387555.1 Pseudomonadota bacterium | reverse complement strand
GCGCGATACGCGTCGCGATGGAGGCGCGCCTGCGCGAGGCCGCCTCTGCCGGAACGCCCGTCCTGATCGTGCGTGCCGGCGATTTCTTCGGGCCGCGCGCCGGCAGCAGCTGGTTCTCGCAAGTTCTGGTCAAGCCCGGCCGGCCTGTCCGCAGCATCAGCTATCCGGGACGCCATGGCGTCGGTCACGCCTGGGCCTATGTGCCGGATCTCGCGCAAGCCATGGTGCGGCTGGTCGAGCGCGGCGGCAGCGTGTCCGCGTTCGAGACCTATCATTTTGCCGGACACTGGGACGCCGACGGGACCCGGATGATCGCGGCGATCCGCCGTGCGACAGGCGACGACAGACTGCCGGTGCGGCAGTTTCCCTGGTGGCTCGTGACGCTCGGCTCACCCTTCGTCACGCTGTTCCGCGAGATGCGGGAGATGCGCTACCTGTGGAGCCACGCCGCGCGGCTCGACAATTCCCGCCTCGTCGCGGCGATCGGAGCCGAGCCGCACACGCCGCTTGATGTCGCCGTGCGGCGCACGCTTGTGGGGCTCGGCTGCCTTGCGGAGGAGAGTGGGGTGGACGCCGCGGGCGTCTACACGTCCTCGGGGTTGTCGACGTAAACGAGGCCCGCCTTCGCCAGCGGCTCGCGCATGTTGTACATGTCGAGGCCGAGGATGCCGGAGGCGAGCTTGTCGCGCTTGGCGGTCTCGTCGGCCTCGCGTTTCTGGCCCTTGGCCGCGACTTCGGTCGCGAGCTTGCGCGGGATCACCACGACGCCATCGTCATCGGCGACGATCGCATCGCCCGGCGTGACGTTCACGCCGGCGCAGACCACCGGAATATTGACCGCGCCGAGGGTGGCCTTGACCGTGCCCTTGGCCGAGATCGCCTTCGACCAGACCGGGAAACCCATCTCCTTCAGCGTCGCGACGTCGCGGCAGCCGGCATCGATGATCAGGCCCTGCACGCCGCGCGCCTTCGCGGAGGTGGCGAGCAGGTCGCCGAACATTCCGTCGGTGTTGTCGGCCGTGACGCCGACGACCAGCACGTCGCCCGGCTTGCACTGCTCGATCGCGACATGGATCATCCAGTTGTCGCCCGGCTGCGCCATGATGGTGACGGCGGGACCGCAGATCGCGGCGCCCGGCCAGATCGGCCGCATGTACGGCTTCATCAGCCCGGAGCGGCCCAGCGCTTCATGCGACGTCGATACGCCAAGGCCCGCGAGGATCTTGCAGGCCTGCGCATCGGCGCGCTCGATGTTGCGAACGACGACAGTCTTCATGTCGATGCTTCCTCAGTTCAGCCGAGGGTGTCGGTGACGACGCGCGGGAACAGCGTCTGATAGGCTTCGCCGTAGGTCATCGGGATGCCGGTGTTGCGCGAACCCTGGATGCCGCGGTTGAGCGCCACGCGCTCGTAGTAATGCCAGAGGTGCTTCTGCGCGGCGAGTATCTGGAATGCCTTGTACTTGGTCTCCCAGACGTCATCGATCTTGAGGATCAGGTCCGGCTTGAAATCGCATTGTTCGGGCTGATGCGGCTCGAACAGGTAAACCGGCGGCGCGGAATACTGGTATTTGGCGCCCGGCTTGTGGCCCATCGCCTGCGCGACCACGCGGGTTTCCTGCGCGAAATGGGCGGCGTTGGGATGATCGAAATTGTAGGGGTCCTTCAGCGCATGCGTCAGCACGAAGGCCGGATTGGTCTCGCGGTAGATGTCGACCATGCGGTCGAAATGCGCGTCGGTCAGCTTGAGCGGATAGTCGCCGCAATCGAAGAATTCGATTTCCGCGCCCAGCAGGGCCGCGGCGCGCTCGGCTTCATCCTTGCGCCCCGCCTTCACGCTCTCGAGCGTCGCACCGGCTTCCTTCCAGGCGAACTGGCTCTCGCCACGCTCGCCGAAGCTCATGCACACGATCTTCATGCGATAGCCCAGTTTCGCATGGTGCGCGATCGCGCCGCCCGCGCGCCAGACGAAATCGCCAGGGTGGGCAGTCACAACGAGTCCGGTCTTCTGGGCCATGAAATATGTCTCCGGCGTTTAGAATTTGCTGGCGGATTTGCAACATCCCCAGTTGAGACACAAGGCCTCTCGGCGCGTCACCTCTCCCCGTTTGCGGGGAGAGGTCGCTTTCCAAGCGGAGCGAGGAACGCGGGTGAGGGGGAGTTTCCGTATTGCATGCCCCTCATCCGGCTTGCGCCGATGCCGCTCGCCACCTTCTCCCCGCGCGCGGGGAGAAGGAAAAAGGCTCAATTCCTCTTCTGCTTGATAGTCTCGGCGCGTTTGTTCAGCGCGTCGGCCTCGGCGTTGCGCCCGAGGGTGCGATAAAGCTCCGCGAGATTGTGGATGGTATTCAGGAGCTGAGGATTGTCCCGTCCGAATGCTTTCTCGCGGATTGCCAGCGCCCGTTTGGCAAGCGGCTCCGCGTCGGCCGGCCGGCCCATCTCCTGATAGAGCACGGCGAGATTGTTGATCGAGGTGGCGACTCCGGGATGGTCCGGCCCCAGCGCCTTCTCGTACATGGCGAGCACCCGCTTGAAATGCGGTTCGGCATCGGCGTGCCGGCCCTGGTCGCGGTAGAATCCGGCCATGGTGTTGAGGGTTTGCGCCACCGCCGGGTGATCCGTCCCATAGGCCTTCTCGCGGATCACCAGCGCGCGCTTGAACAGCGGCTCGACCTCGTCGATCCGGTTCAGCACCCAGTAGGTCATCGCCAGTTCCTGCAGGGTGGTGGCAACGTCAGGATGTTCGGGTCCGAGCCCCTTCTCACTGATCGCCAGGGCGCGCTTGAAAAGTGGCTCGGCTTCGGCGAGCCGTCCCGAGGTCCGGTAGAGTTCGCCCAGCGTCACCAGCGCCGCGGAAACCTGCGGGTGATCGACGCCGTAGACTTTCTCCTGGATTTCGATCGCGCGCCGGTAAAGCGCCTCGGCGTCACGCTGCCGGCCGGCCTGCTGATAGAGCGCGGCGAGTCCGCTCGCGTTCGCCGCGACGGTCGCATGATCCGGCCCATAGGCCTTTTCGTTGATCGCAAGGGCGCGCTTGAACAGGAGTTCGGCCTCGTCGCGCCGCCCGGCCGCGCGATAGAGGAATGCGAGGTTTTCCGCGACCGCAGCAACCTGCGGGTCTTCCGGGCCGAGGGCTTTTTGCCGGATGGTCAGGGCGCGCAGGAAGTGGGTTTCGGCGTCCTTGGGCCGGCCGAGCTGCTGGTTCAGCACGCCAAGATAGTTCAGCGCGGACGCGACGTCCGGGTGATCGGCGCCGTCCTGCTTCTCGAGGACCGAAAGCGCCTGCTGGGCCAGCTTGATGGCTTCGGCGGTGTTGCCGGATTGTTGCAGGTCGACGGCGCGGTCGAGCAGGGCGCCAGCGCTGTTCTGGGCCGGTGCCGCGGACGCAAACGTCAAAGCAGCGGCAAAAGCCAGACTCGCGGCCAGATGATTCCGCATGAACCTCGTCTCGGGGGTGATTGGCTCGGCCAATCTGCCCGATCGGGGACAGGCCGTCACCGACTTTCGAGTGGCTGCCGGTGAGCACGGCGTTGGCCTTTGCTCAAGAAATGGGCAATTTAACGCAGAACTAGTCATTAGCGGCTGCTTGCCTAATTTGCGGGCGGCGGGGGTCCGGCATTTCCGCAGGGAACTCAACCGCTTGGACCAGTTTCGAGAATTGGCACGCCCTTTGCGATCTCTGCTGCGGCGCGGGATGCCGGGTCATCTGGCGTGCGCGTGAAGCAGAGGAAACAACAATGATTCATTCCCTCCGTGCGGTCGCCGAGCGACCGTTAGCCCGCCGGTGGCTTTTGGCCTCGGCCGCGGGCCTTGCGCTGTCGATGGCAGCGGCTTTGCCCGTCAAGGCACAGGAAACCATCAAGGTCGGTGTTCTCCATTCGCTTTCCGGCACCATGGCCATCAGCGAGACCACGCTGAAGGACGTCATGCTGATGTTGATCGAGGAGCAGAACAAGAAGGGCGGTCTGCTCGGCAAGAAGCTCGAGGCGGTGGTGGTCGACCCGGCCTCCAACTGGCCGCTGTTCGCGGAAAAGGCGCGCGAGCTGATCACCAAGGAAAAGGTCGCGGCCGTGTTCGGCTGCTGGACCTCGGTGTCGCGCAAGTCCGTGCTGCCGGTGTTCAAGGAACTCAACTCGATTCTGTTCTATCCGGTGCAATACGAAGGCGAGGAAAGCGAGCGCAACGTGTTCTACACCGGCGCCGCCCCCAACCAGCAGGCGATCCCGGCCGTCGATTACCTGATGAAGGAAGAGAAGGTGCAGCGCTGGGTGCTCGAGGGCACCGACTACGTCTATCCGCGCACCACCAACAAGATCCTCGAGGCCTACCTGAAGTCGAAGGGCGTCAAGGACGAGGATATCTCGATCAACTACACGCCGTTCGGCCATTCCGACTGGCAGACCCGCGTCGCCGACATCGTGAAGTTCGGCTCCGCCGGCAAGAAGACCGCCGTGGTCTCGACTATCAACGGCGATGCCAACGTGCCGTTCTACAAGGAGCTTGGCAATCGTGGCGTGAAGGCCTCCGACATTCCGGTGGTCGCCTTCTCCGTGGGTGAGGAAGAACTCGCCGGCATCGACACCAAGCCGCTGGTCGGCCATCTGGCCGCCTGGAACTACTT
>JAEWHY010000181.1 GCA_023387555.1 Pseudomonadota bacterium | reverse complement strand
CGAGCATCTGATGCTGCTCGATCTCGGCCGCAACGATGTCGGACGCGTCGCCAGGATCGGCAGCGTCGAAGTCACCGACAAGTTCTTCATCGAGCGCTACAGCCAGGTCATGCATATCGTCTCCAACGTGGAAGGCGTGCTGGCCGATGGATGTGACGCGCTCGACGCGCTGATCGCCGGCTTTCCCGCCGGCACGGTGTCCGGCGCGCCGAAGGTGCGGGCGATGCAGATCATCGACGAACTGGAGAAGGAAAAGCGCGGCATCTACGCCGGATGCGTCGGCTATTTCTCGGCCGCCGGCGACATGGACACCTGCATCGTGCTGCGCACCGCGGTGATCAAGGACGGCACCATGTATGTGCAGGCCGGCGCCGGCATCGTCGCGGACAGCGATCCGGCTTCCGAGCAGCAGGAGTGCGTCAACAAGGCGAAGGCGCTGTTCCGCGCCGCCGAGGAGGCGCGGCGGTTCGCAAGCGCAGCCGGACGTGGGCAGTAGCGCCGGCATGTTCAGGATCGATCCCGCCGATCTCGACGATCCGCGTGTGATCGCGCTGGTGCGGCGCCATGTGGCGCGCGCACACGCGGAATCGGGTGCAGCGAACAGTGCGCATGCACTTGATCTGGCGGGATTGAAGGCATCGGAGGTCCGAGTCTGGACGCTATGGGATTTTGACACCCCCGTCGGGATCGGAGCGCTGAAGCTGCTCTCGCAGGATCACGGCGAAGTCAAATCGATGTACACTGCGGAGACCGCACGCCGCAGGGGCGCCGCACGCGCGATGTTGCGGCACATTATCGCCGAAGCATGCGTGTCCGGGTTATCGCGGCTCAGTCTCGAAACAGGCTCGTGGCCCTATTTCGGTCCGGCGCGGGCGCTTTATGCGGGCCATGGCTTTGAGCCATGCCCCCCGTTCGGCGATTATGTGCTCGATCCGAACAGCGTTTTCATGACACTGAACCTGGAAAAGCGCTCCGCTTGACCCCCTCGGAACCGCTGGTCTAAGACCCCCGACACGCCCGGGTTGCCGAATGATCCTTCTGGTGGATAATTACGACAGTTTCACCTTCAATCTCGTCCATTATCTGGGCGGGCTTGGCGCCGACGTGCGCGTCAGGCGCAACGATGCTCTCACCGCCGAGGACGCGATCGGATCGAAGCCGGACGCGATCGTGCTGTCGCCCGGCCCCTGCACGCCGAACGAGGCCGGCATCTGCCTCGACCTGATCGACAAAGCCAAAGACCGCATTCCCATTCTCGGCGTCTGCCTCGGCCATCAGTCGATCGGCCAGGCCTTCGGCGGCGAGGTCGTGCGCGCGCCCTCGCCCGTTCACGGCAAGCTTTCGGACATCCGCCACGATGGCCAAAGCGTGTTTCGCGGTATCAACGGACCGTTCAAGGCAACACGCTATCATTCGCTGGTGGTCCGGCGCGAAACCCTGCCGGATGCGCTTGCGGTGACGGCCGAAACCGACGACGGTCTGGTGATGGGCCTGTGCCACAGGACGCTGCCGCTGCACGGCGTGCAGTTCCATCCCGAGAGCATCGCGTCCGAGCACGGACACCTGATCCTGAAGAACTTCCTCGACCTGGCCGCCGCCTGGAACGGCGCGCAGCGTCGCTTGCACTGAGGGCGCATCATGGTCGACGAATTCAAGGCATTGATCGCCAAGACGGCTACGGGCGCGGCGCTGACGCGCGAAGAATCGGCGAGCGCCTTCGATCGCATGATGTCGGGCGAAGCCACGCCTTCGCAGATGGGCGGCCTGTTGATGGCGCTGCGGGTGCGCGGCGAGACCGTCGACGAGATCACCGGTGCGGTCAGCGCGATGCGCGCCAAGATGACAAAGGTCGCGGCGCCGCCGAATGCGGTCGACGTGGTCGGCACCGGCGGCGACGCATCGGGCTCCTACAACATCTCGACCTGCGCGGCCTTCATCGTGGCCGGCGCCGGCGTGCCGGTTGCCAAGCACGGCAACCGCGCGCTCTCGTCGAAGTCGGGCGCGGCCGATGTCCTGACCGCGCTCGGTATCAAGATCGATCTGCGGCCGGACGAAATCACCCGCTGCGTCTACGAGGCGGGCATCGGCTTCATGTTCGCGCCGGCCCATCATCCGGCGATGAAGCATGTCGGCGCCACCCGCATCGAACTTGGCACCCGCACGATCTTCAATCTGCTCGGCCCGTTGTCCAATCCGGCTGGCGTGAAGCGTCAGCTGGTCGGTGTGTTTTCACGGCATTGGCTCGAGCCGCTCGCGCAGGTGTTGCACAATCTCGGTTCTGAATCGGTGTGGGTCGTGCACGGCTCCGACGGTCTCGACGAAATCACGACGTCGGGGCCGACCGCCGTCGCCGCGCTGGAGAACGGCAAGATCCGGACTTTCGAGATCGCGCCGGCCGATCTCGGCATTGAAGCCGCAAAGCCCGAGGCGCTGCGCGGCGCCGATGCCGAGCACAATGCGATCGCACTCAAGGAAGTGCTGGACGGCAAGCCCGGCGCCTATCAGGACGTCGCGGTCATGAACGCTGCAGCGACACTGGTGGTCGCGGGCGCTGCGGAGGATCTCAAGGAAGGCGCTGCACTCGCGCGCAAGTCGCTGTCGAGCGGCGCCGCCCGGGCCCGCCTCGACCGGCTCGTCGCCGTGTCCAACGGGTGAGACGCCAATGGCCGATATCCTGAAGAAGATCGAGGACTACAAGCGCGAGGAGATCGCGGCCGCAAAGCGCGAGGTGAGCGCCGCTGCGCTCGATCGCGCCGCGCAATCGGCGCCGGCGGTACGCGGTTTCGCCATGGCGATCGAACGCAAGCATGCGGCCGGGCAATACGCGCTGATCGCCGAGGTGAAGAAGGCGAGCCCGTCGAAGGGTTTGATCCGCGCCGATTTCGATCCGGTGGCGATCGCGAAGGCTTACGAAGCGGGCGGCGCCGCCTGCCTGTCGGTGCTGACGGACGCGCCCTCGTTCCAGGGCCGGCCGGAATTCCTGACACAAGCGCGGGGCGCAACGTCCCTCCCCGCCCTGCGCAAGGATTTCATGTTCGATCCGTATCAGGTCGCGCAGGCGCGGGCCTGGGGCGCCGATTGCATCCTCATCATCATGGCCGCGGTCGACGACGCGACCGCGCAGGATCTCGAAGCGGCCGCGACCGGCTATGGCATGGACGCGCTGATCGAAGTCCATGACGAGGCCGAACTGGAACGCGCGACCCGGCTCAAGTCGCGCCTGATCGGCATCAACAACCGCAACCTGCGCACCTTCGAGACCTCGCTGGATGTCAGCCGCAAGCTCGCGCCGCATGTGCCGCGGGACCGGCTGATCGTCGGCGAGAGCGGCATCTTCACGCCGGCCGATCTGGCCTCCCTGTCCGATGCCGGTATCTCCACTTTCCTGATCGGCGAGAGCCTGATGCGCGCGGACGATGTTGCCGAGGCGACCCGCACCCTGCTGGCGCGGCCGCAGATCAAAGCCGCGGCGGGTTGACCGATGACGGACAAGGTCCTCACGCATCTCGGTGCATCGGGCGAAGCCCATATGGTCGATGTCTCGGGCAAAGCGGCGACCACGCGCGTCGCCCTCGCCGAAGGCCGCGTGATCATGACCCCTGAAACGCTCGATCTCGTGGTGTCGGGCAATGCCAAGAAGGGCGACGTGCTGGGCACCGCCCGGATCGCCGGCATCATGGCCGCCAAGCGCACGCACGAACTGATCCCGCTCTGTCATCCGCTGGCGCTGTCGCAGGTCACCGTCGAACTCACGCCGGACACCTCACTTCCGGGAATCCTGGTGCGCGCCATCGTGAAGGTCACCGGACAGACCGGCGTCGAAATGGAAGCGCTCACCGCCGTCAGCGTCGCCTGTCTGACGATCTACGACATGGTCAAGGCCGCCGAGCGCGGCATGCGGATCGAGGGCATCCACCTGGTCGAAAAGACCGGCGGCAAGTCCGGTCCCTATCGCGCGGAACATTAGGCCATGGCGCTCCTGCCCGTCGCCGATGCGCTGCAACGGGTGCTCGCGCAGGCGAGCGCGCTGCCGCTGGAGCGCATCCCGGTGGCGGAGGCGGTGCGCCGGGTGCTCGCCGAGGACGTGCGCGCGCTGCGGACCCAGCCGCCCGCCGATGTGTCGGCGATGGACGGCTATGCGATCCGCGCCGGGGACGTGACCAGCGCGCCGACCAAGCTCACGGTCATCGGTGAAGTCGCAGCCGGTCGGCCGTTCGAGGGCGAGGTGCAGGCCGGACAGGCGGTGCGGATCTTCACCGGCGGCGAACTGCCCGCCGGCGCCGACACCATCGTGGTCCAGGAGCAGACGCAGCGTGATGGCGACACTGTCGTCATCGCCTCGGTGCCGCAGAAGGGCCGTCATATCCGCGCCGCCGGGCTGGATTTCAAAACCGGCGACCCCCTGCTCGCCCGCGGCCGCGTTCTCACCGGACGCGACGTAGGCCTGGCCGCCGCGATGAATCATCCGCTGCTGCCGGTGCATCGCAGGCCACGGCTGGCCCTCCTCGCCACCGGCGACGAACTCGTGATGCCGGGACAACAGCCCGGCCCCGGCCAGATCGTCTATTCCAACGGCTTTTCGGTCGCGGCGCTGGCCCGCCAGGAAGGCGCCGACGTCACCGACCTTGGCATCGCGCGCGACAACATCGCCGATACGGTCGCCGCGATCCAGAACGCGCGGACCCGGCGGGTCGATGTGCTCGTCACCATGGGCGGCGCTTCGGTCGGCGACTACGATCTGGTGCAGCAGGCGCTGACCGCCGAAGGCATGGATCTGTCGTTCTGGAAAATCGCCATGCGTCCTGGCCGCCCGCTGATGCATGGACGACTCGGTCCGATCCACGTCCTCGGGCTTCCCGGGAATCCGGTCTCGGCCTTCGTCTGCGCGTTCCTGTTCCTGCTGCCGCTCCTTCGCACCCTGAGCGGACGCGCCGACACCACGGTCGCGCCCGAGAATGCCCTGCTCGGCTCCGACCTGCCCGAGAACGACGAACGCGCCGATTATCTGCGGGCGCGTCTGTCGTTCTCCTCGCGCGGCGCGCTGGTCGCAACGCCGTTTCCGCTCCAGGATTCGTCGATGACGCGGGTGCTGGCGGAAGCCGATTGCCTCGTGCTGCGCGAGCCGCACGCGCCCCGGGCGGGCGCGGGTTCCCCTTGCACCATCCTCCGGCTCCCCCGTTAGCGCTGGAACTTTTCTTCACTCTTAATTAAGGGGTTGCGGAACACATATCGAACATATAGTGTATGTTCATGATTTGTTTCGCATCCCTAGGGTTTGCAGGCGCAATCGGGATGCTGGCCGGGGAGACACCTGAATGCTAACCCGCAAGCAGTTCGAGCTTCTGCGTTTCATCAACGAGCGCCTGAAGGAAGCCGGCGTTCCGCCCTCCTTCGACGAGATGAAGGACGCACTCGACCTGCGTTCCAAGTCGGGGATCCATCGGCTGATCACCGCGCTCGAGGAGCGCGGCTTCATTCGCCGCCTGCCCAATCGCGCGCGCGCCATCGAAGTGATCAAGCTGCCCGAGTCAGCCAACCAGGCCAGCAACGTCCGCCGCGGCGGCTTCACCCCGAGCGTGATCGAAGGCAATCTCGGACGCGTGCGAACGGTCTCGGAAGATGAAGGCGGCCGCCCGGTCGCGATCCCGGTGATGGGCCGCATCGCTGCGGGCACGCCGATCGAAGCGATCCAGAGCAAGAGCCACACCATGAATGTGCCGCCGGAGATGCTGTCTCCGGGCGAACATTTCGCGCTGGAAGTGCGCGGCGATTCGATGATCGACGCCGGCATTCTGGATGGCGACACGGTGCTGATCCGCAAATCGGAAGCGGCCGACACCGGCGACATCGTGGTGGCTCTGATCGACGACGAGGAAGCGACGCTGAAGCGCTTCCGCCGGCGCGGCGCTTCGATTGCGCTCGAGCCCGCCAACACGGCTTATGAGGTGCGAATCCTGCCGCCGACCCGCGTGCGCATCCAGGGCAAGCTGGTCGGGCTGCTGCGGCGCTACTGACCACCGCCATCATCGGCTTCGAGATCGGACGGTCGCGGCGTCGCGTCAGGCGCCCGGACCGGGCGCGAAGCTGGCGCGGCTGATGCGGCCGTGTTGCGAGTCCAGGGCCGCTCATAGGTCGGCGGGCGCGCGGCCTCGAGGACGAAGGCGCCCCGCTCCAGCCTGATGGCAATGGCCCCGCGCTCGCGGACCATTTGCCGGTCGATGAGGATCGCATCGCAATTCGGCAACGCGTTGCGCCCTGTCACCACAACGGCCGCCATCTCGCAATCCTCGATCATCGCTTCGGCGGTTTGCGAGAGCGCGACGGCGCGGCCGTCCGGTAGACGCACCACGCATCCGCTCTGATCGCAGGCGACGCCGCGATTGAGCGAATCGTCGGTCTCGGGTCTGGCATCGCCATCGGCCGCAAGCCATTGCCGCAGGGCAAAGCCGTCACGGCGCGTCGCCATCAGCCGCAAGGTTCCGTCTGCGTCGCGCACTGCCACCATGCCGGCATCCGCCGACACCAGGATATCCGGGCGCGGCGAGGTCCAGGCCGACGCCACGCACAAGGCGAGCAGCACGGCACCGGTCCAGCGCAGCGGCGATCGCAAGAGGCACATCACCACGATTGCGGCAGTCCCGATCAGCAGCGTGCCCGGACCGAAGGCCGAGATCCGTCCGACCGCGCCTGGCAGGCTCGTGACCCAGGTCGCAACCGTGATGACCCAGTCGATGCCCTCTCCCATCAGCCACCAGAACGGCCGGTCGAAACCGAAGGCCAATGTGCCGAGCCCAAGCAACCCGGCTGGCATGACGATGAGCGAGATCACCGGCATCGCCAGCAGGTTGGACAGCACGCCATACGGCGCAAGCCGATGAAAATGATAGGCGGCGAACAACGTCGTGGCAGCGCCCGCCACCATCGACGCCAGCACCAGCGCCGTGACTTCGCGGCCGCCCCACAAGGCGATGCGCGCGGCAAGCGGCGTTCCAGGCTCGGCCGACATCCATGGCAGGCCGCGCTCATAAACTGCGATCAACGCAAGCGTCGCCGCGAACGACATCTGAAAGCTCGGATGCACGATGGATTCGGGCGCGATTGCGAGCAAGACAAGCGCTGCGACACAGATGGTGCGCAGCGTGAGCGCCGGCCGGTCGAACATCACGCCGATCAGCACGATCGCGGTCATGATGAAGGCGCGCTGGGTCGCGACTTCGGCGCCCGAGAGGAGAAGATAGAACGCCGCCATGACGAGAGCCGCAACTGCCGCCCATTTCTTGATCGGGTAACGGGTGGCGATCGGCGGCGACAGCGCCAATCCGGCGCGGAAGACAAAGAACGCGATGCCGGCGACCAGCGCCATGTGATAGCCGGAGATCGACAGCACATGCGCGAGGCTCGAGACATACATCGCCTCGTTCACCGGGGCCGTGATCGCGTCCCGCTTGCCGGTGATCAGCGCGGATGCGATGGCGCCCTTGTCGCCGGGCAGCGCCGCGCGAATGCGAGCATCGATGGCATCGCGCAGCGATGCAATCGATGCCGCGTAGCGCAGCCATAGTCCGGGAGACTCGGGTGGTGTCAGCTGCCGCACCGATCCCAGCACGAAGCCGGTGGCGCCGAGCCGCTGGAAATAATGATCGCGGGCGAAGTCGTAGCCGCCGGGGCGCAGCGGCGATAATGGCGGATGAAGGCGCGCCCGCAATTCGACGAAGGCGGCAACCGGCGGGGCGGTCCCTTTACGCACCGACACGCGGACGCGTTCGAGCTTGATGTCGGGTCGCGCGCCGCTCATCGCGTGGACGCGGATCACGATCCGGTCGCTGCGCTCGCGCTCCTCGCGGGTTTCGACGAAGCCCGACATCGTGACATTGAATGCCGGCGTGGTCAGGATCGGATGCGCGATCCGGGCGGTCTTCCAGGTCGCGAGCGTAAAGCCGAGCGCAATCGCAGTGGCCGCGACCGTCAGCGGAAAGCCGATCGGACTCGCGCGCGCTGCGACGCTCAGCACCAAGGCAATGATGCTCGCCAACACGGCGGCCCACAGCAGCGGCTCACGATCCGCGGCGAAATAAAGGATGACGCCAAGGGCAAACGCGATCGGCAGCCAGGGGACCAGCCGGCCGGGCGCTATGTCGCTGGCAATCCAGTCGCCGATCCGCGCGCCAGCGCTCTGCGCAAAGGCCGAAAGAACGCCGGACGAATCCTGCAAGCCGCCGCGGGCACGCTCGCCAAGCGGCCAAGTCCGTGCGCCCGTGCGTGCGCCAGTACGCGCCCCTGCCCGCGCACGGCCTTTCGGATCGCCCTCACGCGCCATGAGCCCGCCCCGGCACACAACCGAGGCGGGATATTACATCAGATTGCGATCAGGCGCCTGCCGAGACCTTCGCCCAGGTATCGCGCAGTCCGATGGTCCGGCTGAACACCGGACGGCCCGGCACGGAATCGCGGTCGCGGACGAAATAGCCCTGGCGTTCGAACTGTACCGGCTCGGTCGAATCCTCCGAAGCGACGGCCGGCTCGACCATGGCGTCCGGCAGCACCTCGAGCGAATTCGGATTGAGTTCGGCCACGAAATTGGCCGGGTCGGGGTCGGGCTTGCTGAACAGCGGATTGTAGATCCGCACTTCGGCGGGGACCGCGTCGGCCGCCGAAACCCAGTGGATCGTCGCCTTGACCTTGCGGCCGTCGGGCGCATTGCCGCCCTTGGTGGCCGGATCATAGGTGCAGCGCAGTTCGACGATCTCGCCGGCCGCGTTCTTCTTCACCTCGCGGCAGGTGATGAAATAGGCATAGCGCAGCCGCACCTCGGATCCCGGAGACAGCCGGAAGAACTTCTTCGGCGGATTCTCCATGAAGTCGTCCTGCTCGATGAAGATTTCGCGGCCGAAGCGAAGCTTGCGCGTGCCGGCATTCGGATCGTCGGGATGATTGACGGCTTCGAGCTCCTCGCTCTGACCTTCCGGATAATTCTCGATGACGACCTTCAGCGGCCGCAGCACCGCCATGCGGCGCTGCGCGGTCTTGTTCAGGGTCTCTCGGATCGAGAAATCCAGCATCGCGATATCGACCACGCTGTTGGCCTTGGCGACGCCGATGCGCTTGACGAAATCGCGTAGCGCGGCGGGCGGCACGCCGCGCCGGCGCAGGCCGGCAAGCGTCGGCATCCGCGGATCGTCCCAGCCGGCCACATGCTTGTCCTGCACCAGCCGGTTCAGCACCCGCTTGGACAGCACCGTGTAGCTCAGGTTCAGCCGCGCGAATTCATACTGCCGCGGCCGCGACGGCACCGGCAGGTTTTCGATCAGCCAATCGTAGAGCGGCTTGTGGTCCTCGAATTCCAACGTGCAGATCGAATGGGTGACGTGCTCGATGGCGTCGGACTGGCCGTGCGCAT
>JAEWHY010000161.1 GCA_023387555.1 Pseudomonadota bacterium | reverse complement strand
GGCCGGAACGCCGAGCCGGATTCCTGCGTGCCCTTCACCTTGATGAGGTTTTCGATGATTTCGCTGCGCTCGATCAGGAGCGCATGCATCTCTTCGTCGATCCGGTCGATCTCGGCGCGCAGGGTGGCCAGCGATGGGGCGGTCTTTGGGGCCTCGTCCGACATGCTCAGCAACAACCCGTGTCCCGGCGAAAGCGCAGCGCGCTGTCGCATGTTGGGCCAAAGAGCTTGCGCATGCGCTGCGCTGCAGACCCCGGCCCATGGTGGGCTTCTGCGCTCATGAACCCCCGCCCGCCGGGCCTCGTGACAGGCTGCGCGGCGGCCGGGGAACCGGTAATGTCTTAGGTAAGCAGGCCCGCGAAATCAAAGAAAACATTGACTTAACGGTGGTTCGGCCTACCTAGAACGACCGGCCGCGCGGCCGGGCCGTGCGGTCCGCCAATACCGGTGCGGGCCGGGTCTGCTGTACCGGGTTGAAGCGTAATGGCCGAGGCCGATCTCAAATCGACACGAAGCACGCGCGCCAAAGAGGCGGACAGCCCCCGCGAATCGCTGGTGGTGCGCTTCGGCGCCGATCGTCCGCTCAAGCTCGATTCCGGGATCGAGCTGTCGCCGTTCCAGATCGCCTACAAGACCTACGGCCAGCTCAACGCCCAGCGCAGCAACGCGGTGCTGATCTGTCACGCCCTGACCGGCGACCAGCATGTCGCCAGCGTCCACCCGGTCACCGGAAAGAACGGCTGGTGGGAAACCATGGTCGGGCCGGGCAAGCCGATCGATACCGAGCGCTATTTCATCATCTGCTCCAATGTGGTCGCCGGCTGCATGGGCTCGTCGGGCCCGTCGTCGATCGATTTGCGGACCGGCCAGCCCTACGGGCTCGAATTCCCGGTCATCACCATCCGCGACATGGTGCGCGCCCAGGCGATGCTGATCGACCATCTCGGCATCGATTCGCTGTTTGCGGTCGCCGGCGGCTCCATGGGCGGCATGCAGGTGCTGCAATGGGCGCAGAGCTTCCCCGACCGCGTGTTCAGCGCGTTGCCGATCGCCTGCGCCACGCGGCATTCGGCGCAGAACATCGCCTTCCACGAGGTCGGCCGGCAGGCGGTGATGGCCGATCCAGAATGGCGGCATGGCCGCTATCAGATCGAGGGGACCAACCCGCACCGCGGCCTCGCGGTGGCGCGCATGGGCGCGCATATCACCTACATGTCGGACGCCGCACTGCACCGCAAGTTCGGACGCCGCTTCCAGGACCGCAGCAATCCGACGTTCTCGTTCGACGCCGATTTCGAGGTGGAAAGCTATCTGCGCTATCAGGGCTCGTCCTTCGTCGAGCGCTTCGACGCCAATTCCTATCTCTATCTGACACGGGCGATGGATTACTTCGATCTGGCGGCGGAGCACGACGGCATTCTCGCCAATGCCTTCCGGGATTCTCCGACCCGCTTCTGCGTCGTGTCCTTCACCAGCGACTGGCTGTTCCCGACGTCGGAATCGCGCGCGATCGTGCATGCGCTGAATGCCGCCGGCGCCCGCGTCTCGTTCGCCGAGATCGTCACCGACAAGGGCCACGACGCCTTCCTGCTGGACGAGCCCGAATTGTTCGCGATCATCCGCGGCTTCCTGGACGGTGCTGCGCGCGCCCGCGGCCTCGTGTGGGCATGATGCCGAAAGATGCGCAGCGGTTTTCGGATCACGTCATGCCTGATGTAAAGTCATGAACATGCAGACCCGTCCGCAACGCGAACTGGCGACGGCGCATGCCGTGCGCAATGCGTCCGGTACGCGCGTCGACCTTCTGGTGGTGTCGCAGATGGTCGAGCCCGGCGCCAAGGTGCTGGACGTCGGCTGCGGCGACGGCGAGCTTCTGAAAATCCTGACCGAGACCAAGAATGTCGATGGCCGCGGCATCGAGATTTCGCGCGAGGGCGTGAACCTGTGCGTCGCCAAGGGGCTCGCGGTGATTCAGGGCGACGCCGATACCGATCTCGCCGATTATCCGGACGACTCGTTCGATTACGTCATCCTGTCACAGACCCTGCAGGCGACCTGGCAGCCGCGTGTCGTGCTGGAGCACATGCTGCGGATCGGCGAACGGGCGATCGTGTCGTTCCCGAATTTCGGACACTGGAAGATCCGCCTGAAGCTTTTGTTTCTCGGACGCATGCCGCGGACCCGGAATTTGCCGGATACCTGGTACGACACCCAGAACATCCACTTCTGCACGATCCGTGACTTCCGCGATCTCTGCAACGAGGTCGGCGTGAAGATGGAAGCCGCCGTGGCTCTGAACGCCTGGGGCGGCAAGCTGCGGTTCAACGCGCCGTGGTGGTTCTGGAACCTGTTCGGCGAGCAGGCGGTATTCCTGCTGACACGGAAGAAGTAGGCCACAGCCCGCTTCTCCGCTGCCCGTGATTCACTTTGGCCAACCTCGTTTGGCGAGCGCAATCAGTTCGGGCCGGTACTCGAAGTGGAAGCTGTCGTAATGATACCACTTGCCGCCCCAGATGAAGCCGTGGCGTTCGAACACTTCGACGATCTCGAGCGGAATGCGGTTCTTCCAGGCAATCGTGCCGCCTTTGGCTTTCGCCCATTGCCAGTAATCGCCGAACCGCGCGTTGAGATCGATGGCGGCACCGTAGGCATGCACCGATAGCCGCCTGGTTCCAGCGATAACGCGGCAATTGAAGGTGCCTGACGAGGGCACGAGATATTGCGTCATGTCCTGCGGCAGCTTTTCGAGATCGCGCGAAACCTTGGCAAGCTGATCCGCAACGCCGTTCACGGTCGTCACCATCACCGTGCCGCCTCCACGCCCCGGCAGCCATGGCACCGCCCTCATGCGGCCCTTGACCTCGCCTTTCCGGCAATCGCCGTACATCTTCACGAACAGCGCCTGGTTGCGGATACGGCCGGGGTCTTCGTTCACGGCCGGCGGCTTCAGGCCGTCAGTGCCGAGCCGATATGCAATCGCGAACTGGTCCTTGATGTCCGGATCGTCCAGCAGGCGGTCAAAAGCCTTGCCGCGGATGCCGTCGTCGATCGGCAGCCTTGTGCCGTCCTTGAACACCAGATCGTTGTTCTCGTAAGCGGCCAGATGATCGGGATAGGCGGCGATGAGTGCGTCGAGCGCGGAATCGGCGGCGGCGGGCGCGGTGCTGGCGAGCATTGCGAGCCCGGCAAGAAATCCGCGCATCATCGTTCCATCGACTGGATCAGCTTGATGTTGGCGTCCTCGACCGCATTGGTCTGGACGTCCCATGCGCTCGGCCGATACCACGAGAAGCGCGAGAAATACGCCTTCAGCGCCGGATCGCGGAAATAACGTCCCCGTCGTGCAAAGATCTCGTTGCGGGCGATGCGAAGCTGGTCCGGCGACAGGCGCCGCAATTCGGCGGCGCCGAGCAGACGCTGATGTGAATCCGCAAAGATAAAGCCGTCGCCCGAGGCGCGCGCAGGCGTTGCAGGTGCCGGGGCCAGCGCCGCGATCGCGGACGGCAGATTCGCCGCGGGCGACGGCGTGAGTTGCGAGGGGGCTGCGACCGGCTGCGGTGCGGCGCCTGTGGGCGCGCTGGCCAGAAAGACATCGCCCATCAGCGAGGAATTGTCCCAGGGCAATTGCTTGTTGCCGGTCGCGGCCATGACGTCGGCGCGCACCCGCGTCAGCATTGAGCGCACCTCCAGCCCCGGCGTGCGGATATGTTTGACGAGGCTGGCGGTGAACGGGCTGTTGCGGCCGGTGCCATCGAGCGCGACCTTGCCGGGTGCGGTCGCGAACGCGATCAGCGTCCCGGTCCCGAGCGTCGAATAGGCCGCCAGCCCGGAGCCGACCGACGTCGAGCGCGACCGCGCGGCGGTGCTCCGCGTCAGCGGATTGTCGCGGCAGGCGTCGAGGATCACGATGGTCGCGCGCGCGGGGTCTTCCAGACTGCCGAGGATCTTGTCCAGTTCCACGGTATCGAAGGCCAGGTCGCTCGCTGATTCGACTTTTGCATCTACCGGCACGAGGTAATTACGGCCATCCACCTGCAAACCGTGCCCCGCATAGAACACCAACACAACTTTCGCGGATGCCGCCTTGCGCAGGAACTCTCGGAGCAAGCGCTCCATGGCAGCACGATCGAGATCACGGCCGAGAACGACGTCGAATCCGACGTCGTTCAGCGCATCCGCTACTGCCTGTGCGTCGTTAACCGGGTTCGCCAGCACACCGGCATGCGCATAATTGCCGTTGCCGATGACAAGACCGACGCGCTCGTAAGCCTGCACGGGCATGGCGCAGAGCGCGATAAAGAGCAGCCACAACGCGGGTCGGAATACGGCCATGGTCTCTATCGATATCAGGGTCTGCCGACGCAAAATTTACCATCGAGACGTCAGAGAGGCAAAGTCAACGCGGCCCACTCACCCACTCAGAAGACGGCCCTTTTCGCGCTCAGTCCGTCAGGGGCTAAAATCAGAGGCAAGCATGTTCGGCGAGCAGGCGGTATTCCTGCTGACGCGGAAGAAGTAAGCGCGAAAATCGCTTCGTCCCCCTTCATTCAGCTACTTGATCCAACGAGTTTGGTGCTTGTCAGCCACCTGACACATGAATCTTGTTTATCTTGCGCCGCATCGAGGATCAGGCTCGCGGCGAGGACTTTGCGCGAAGCCCGGAAAACGCGGAAAAACGGGCGTTTTTTGCATGCCAGCGGCAAAGCTGGGGAAACTGCGGTCTGATCAATTAGTCGGCTTTTTACGCCCGCATTCCGTCAAGGTGATGCCTTGATCACTGGCTGAAATCACGTCGTCGTGAGCGCTTGAGTATTGCGTAGCGCATGCACGAGGGGGGAAGGGACCACGGCCGCCTTTGGGCGGCCGTGGCTTTTCCGGTGGCCGATGGAACAGCGCGACACGCTAACCTTCGTGAAGGTCCGCTTGAGCTTTTCGCGCGAGACAACCGTGCGTAGTGGCGACGAACTAGCGATGAATCAGCGTGCCGGCACCGTGGTCGGTGAAGAGTTCCAGCAGCACCGCGTGCTTCTCCTTGCCGTCGAGAATGACCACGCCCTCGACGCCCTGTTCGAGTGCCGTGATGCAGGTCTCGACCTTCGGGATCATGCCGCCCGAGATCGTGCCCTCGGCGATCAGCTTGCGCACGTCGTTGACCGACATGTCCGGGATCAGCTTCTTGTTCTTGTCGAGCACGCCGGGCACGTCGGTGAGCAGCAGGAGGCGCTTGGCCTTCAGCGCGCCCGCGATATAGCCGGCGAAGGTGTCGGCGTTGACGTTGAAGGTCTCGCCGTTCGGGCCCGATGCGATCGGCGCCAGCACCGGGATGAGCTCGCGGCCGATGATCTGGTCGAGCACGGTGGTGTCGATCGTCTCCGGCTCGCCGACAAAGCCGAGATCGACCACATCGGCGACGGCAGCGCCGCTCGGGCCGCCGGCCTTGCGCGCGACCACCATGTTGCCGTCCTTGCCGCACAGCCCGACGGCCTTGCCGCCGGCCTGGTTGATGTGGCTGACGATCTGCTTGTTGATCGAGCCGGCGAGGACCATCTCGACGATCTCGACGGTCGCCGCGTCGGTGACGCGCAGGCCGCCGGCAAATTGCGACTTGATCCCGAGCCGGTTCAGCATCGCCGCGATCTGCGGCCCGCCGCCGTGGACGACCACAGGATTGATGGCGGTCTGTTCGAGCAGCACGATGTCGCGGGCGAAGGCGCGCGCGGCATCCTCCTCGCCCATGGCGTGACCGCCATATTTGATCACGACGATTTCCTCGTCATAGCGCTGCATGTGGGGCAGCGCTTCGGACAGAATGCGGGCCTGGTCGAAGGGGGAGACCGTCATCGCGGGAGGTCCTTGCGGAAGATTTCGCGGGGGGTTTTAGCGAGGCAATGCGCGATGCGGAAGGGCTAGCGCATCGCCAAAAAGGCCGCCAGCGCCAGCAGCGCCCAGCCGCCGATCATGACCATGCCGCCGGTCGGCGCCGCCATCGGAAACAGACGGTGTCCGGCATAGGCGCGCAGCGCCAGGTCGCCGGCAAACAGGGCGACGCCGATCAGCAGGGCGATGGCGGCGATCACGCCGAGCGGCCGGCTGATCAGCCCGGCCGCCATCCCCGCGCTGGCCGCGATCACCGCGGGGGCGTGAAACAGCAGCATGTAGCCGGCGCTGTCGAGCCCCGATCCCGGCTTCGCATGGGCGCCGGCGGCGGCGAACACGATGCCGGCGCAGCCGAACAGGGCGGCGATTCCGATCAGGGCCTGCAGCATAGGATGCTCCTATCTCCGCTCGGCAACAAGGCGGGCGATCGCTGCGCGGAGTTCCGAAATGCCGGTGGCTTCGCGCGAGGAGGTGGCAAGGACTTCCGGAAAAGCCGCCGCGCTCCTGGCGATCTGCGCCGAGACGTCCGCGATACGGTCGGACAGGGCCTTCGCCGATAGCTGGTCGCATTTCGTCAGCACGATTTGATGCGAGACTGCGGCGGTGCGCAGGAGATCGAGCGCAGGCTTGTCCGCTTCCTTGATGCCGTGGCGGGAGTCGATCAGGACGTAAACGCGGGCGAGGTTGGCGCGGCCCTGCAGATAGGCATGGATCAGCTCGGTCCAGGCCTTGACCTTGGCCTTCGGGGCCTCGGCATAGCCGTAGCCCGGCATGTCGGCGAGCCGCAGGTCATCGGGGCCCTGAAAGAAGATGATTTCTTGGGTGCGGCCGGGCGTGTGGGAGGTGCGCGCCAGCGCCTTGCGGCCGGTGACCGCATTGATCAGCGACGACTTGCCGGCATTGGAGCGCCCGGCAAAGGCGATCTCCAGCCCGTTCATCGGCGGCAGCGTCTCGAGCGAGGCCGCGGCCCACATGAACTGCCAGTCGCCGGCGAACAGCTTGCGTCCGGCCTCGATCTCGGCGCTGGTGAAATCGCTCTTGAGCATCATGACGTCACTATAAACGAAATCGCCGGGTCGAAACCCGGCGATGACGTATTCCCTCACAAGAAGCGCTGCTGGTGCGGCGCTTACGCCTTCTTCTTCTTCTGGGTCGGCGGCTCGTTGTCCTGAGCCGGCGGTTTCTTGCGCCCGAAGGTGTCGCGCAGGTTGTCCCACAACTCGATCTTCGCGCCGTGCTTTTTCATGATGTAGGACTGCTGCAGCACCGACAGGGTGTTGTTCCAGGCCCAGTAGATCACGAGACCGGCCGGGAAGCTCGCCAGCATGATCGTGAAGATCAGCGGCATCCAGTCGAAGATCATCTTCTGGGTCGGATCCGGCGGCGACGGGTTCAGCTTCATCTGGAACCACATCGTGATGCCCATGATGATCGGCCAGATTCCGATCATGAGATAGACGCCGATCACCGGCACGCTGCCCGGATTCCAGGGAATGAGGCCGAACAGGTTGAAGATCGTCGTCGGGTCGGGCGCCGCGAGGTCCCTGATCCATCCGAAGAACGGCGCGTGCCGCATTTCGATGGTGATGAACAGCACCTTGTAGAGCGCGAAGAACACCGGGATCTGCACGAGGATCGGCAGGCAGCCCGCCAGCGGGTTGATCCGTTCCTGCTTGTACAGTTCCATCAAGGCCTGCTGCTGCTTGACCTTGTCGTCGGCATAGCGCTCGCGGATCTGCAGCATCTGCGGCTGCACAGCCTTCATCTTCGCCATCGAGGCGTAAGATTTGTTGGCGAGCGGGAAGAACACGATCTTGATCAGCACGGTGACGATCAGGATCGCAACGCCGAAGTTGCCGAACAGCTTGTAGAAATAGTCCAGCATCCAGAACAGCGGCTTGGTGATGAAGTAGAACCAGCCCCAGTCGATCAGCAGTTCGAAGCGGTTGAGCTTGAGTGCGTTGTCGTAGCCGTCGACGACCGAAACCTCCTTGGCGCCGGCGAACAGCCGCGCCTCGGCATTGCCGGTGCCGCCCGGTTGAATGGTCACCGGGTCGAGCAGGTAATCGGTCTGGAAGACCGGACGCTGGTTCACGTCGCGGGCGGAGAAATTCGCCTGCAGCTTGGCGTCGGTCTTGGGCAGAAGGGTCGCCGCCCAATATTTGTCGGTAATACCGAGCCAGGCATTGGTGACGTTGAAGTTGATGTTCTTCTTGGATTCGATGTCCTTGTAGGACACTTCCTGCAGGCCCTGGTCGCCCATCACGCCGATCAGGCCTTCATGCAGGATGTAATAGCCCTCGATCACTGGCCGCCCGTGGCGCGAGATCAGCGCGTAGGGGTAGAGCGTCACCGGATCGGCGCCGCGGTTGATGACGGTGTCGTCGATCGAGAACAGGTAGTTGTCGTCCACCGAGATCACGCGGCGGAATTCCAGCCCCTCGCCATTGTTCCAGACCAGCGTTATCGGCTTGCCCGGCGCCAGCACGCCCGATCCTTCCTGGGTCCAGAGCGTGTTGTCGTCCGGCAGCTTGACCTTGCCGCCGGCGGCGTTGGTCCAGCCGAACTGGGCGTAGAACGGGTGCGGGGTGCCGGACGGCGAGAGCAGCACGATGGCCGGCGACTTGGGGTTGACGGTTTCGCGATACTTGATCAGCGACACGTCGTCGATGCGTCCGCCGCGCAGCGACACCGAACCGTGAATGGTCGGGGTGTCGATCTTGACGCGCGGCTGGGCCGCCAGAACGGCTTCGCGGGTGAGGGTCTGGCCGGGAATGACCGGCTGGCCCGGGATCGCGGGCGTCGTACCGGCGCCCGGCTGTGGCGTTGTTCCGGGTGCAGCGTCCGGCTGCGGGGTCGTGCCCGGCGCGGCCTGCTGCTGGGTCTGCTGCTGCTGCTGGCGCAGCTTCGCCTCTTCGCGCTGACGCTCGAGCTGCGGTCCGCCGATGAAATATTGCCAGCCAAGAATCACGAGCAGCGACAGGCCGATCGCAAGAAACATGTTCTTCTGGTCGTTGATCATGTGTCTTTGCTCACGGGCCTGACGTTGTCTTGCGTTGATTTAGGAACAGCGTTGAGTTTGGGCTTGTGCCGCGTCGCATGAACGCGCGCGATCGCTCGATGATAATCGGCTTCAAGATCGCAAAAGGCGGCCGTCAAGGCCGCCCGCCGCCCGACCAGCACATAGTCATGCCCGGGGCGTAATGCACCCCTTGATTTTACGCGAACCAGTTCGCGCAACCGCCTGCGGACGCGATTTCGCTCCACGGCGTTGCCGACCTTGCGGGATACTGTGAATCCAATGCGTGGAGCGGCCGTGTCGGATCGGTCGCGGGCCTGCAGGACAAAGCTCGCGGATGGCGCTCTGGCTCCACCCGCGGCAGCGAGAAAATCAGCTCGTTTTCTCAGGCGCTCCATACGGGCCGGCCTTCCGGGCCGCCCCGGATCAGGCGCTCAGGCGCTTACGACCGCGTGCGCGACGGGCCGCGATGACCTTGCGGCCGCCGGTCGTTTCCATGCGGGCGCGGAATCCGTGCCGGCGCTTGCGCACGAGCTTGCTCGGTTGATAGGTCCTTTTCACGGGAGAAGTCTCCGCTGGTCGCGGCGCAATGCCGGATGCTTCGGGTGGTCGCACCTTGTGGCTGCAACACTTCCGCTGCGAAACAGGTCTCGCCGCGAAAAGGCCGCCGGTGCCGGAATTCCGGGCGCTTATACGGATCAGCCGCCTTGTCGTCAATGCGACTGCTGCGCCAGCCTGACGTTTCCGGGCGCCTGCGCCGGCTGGATTCTCTTTGCATTATCAAACGCGTGGACCGGGCGGGCGGTTGCCCGAGATCGCCGGCGATCGCGCGAAAAGAGCAGGGT
>JAEWHY010000095.1 GCA_023387555.1 Pseudomonadota bacterium | reverse complement strand
GCACGAGGCACACGTCGGCCATGGTGACGCGCGAGCCGAAGGCGTAGGGGCCGGGCTTGAGCAGCGGCTCGATCGCCTCGAAGCCGGCAATCACCCATGAGCGGTACCAGTCGTCGACGGCGGCCTGATCATGGCCGAGCTTCTTCAGCGCATTCAGCGTCACCAGATTGTTCAGAGGGTGGACGTCGCAGGCAATGATCTCGCAAACCGCACGCACATGCGCGCGTTCGAGCGCGTCGACCGGCAGCAATGCAGGCTCCGGATAGACCTCTTCGAGATACTCCATGATCGCCAGCGACTGGATGATGGTGTCGCCGCTCGACAAGGTCAGCGCGGGAACCCGCATCTGCGGGTTAATGGCGCGGAACTCGGGCGTCTTGTGCTTGCCGCCGTCCTTGGTGAGATGGATCGAGACCATCTCGTAGGGCTGATCCTTCAGGTTCAGCGCGATGCGGACCCGGTAGGCGGCCGAAGAGCGGAAATAGGTGTAGAGTTTCACAGGTGGCGTTCCCCGGTTCAGCATGGGTTTTGCGGGACCAAACGTGAAGCGGCACGGCTTGTCCAGCCCCAGCCTCGCGAACCGGCTATGCAAGGGGCCTCGACGTTAGCGGTCGGGGTCCTCGATCGCTTCCGCGGCCAGGGGCTTCGCTCGCCGGATCAGTTGCTGGAGCGCGCGCGCGAAAGCCTCGCGGTCCGCCGGATCAATCGCTTCGGTCAGGTGCCGGGCGAACGCCGTCGCCCCTGGTGCGAGATCGTCGTAGATGGCGCGCCCTTCCGGGGTCAGCGACAGAAGCGATTCGCGCAGGTCCGACCGGTTGACGCGCCGGACAAGAAGCTTGCGCTTCTCCAAAAGCGCGACCGCGCGGGAGACCTTGGTCTTGTGCATGTGGCTATGTTCGCCGACCGCCTTGCCGGTCATGGTCTCGAACTCGCCGAGCGTGACCAGCACGCGCCATTCCGGCACCCCGATTCCGTAGCGCTCGGCATAGAGGCGGGACAGCGCTTGAGACACGAGGGCCGCCACCACATTGAGCTGGTAGGGCAGAAATTCCTCGAGGCGCAGCGGCGCATCCCGGCCGGATTGCCGCTCGTCGCTTTCGGCCGCGCCCTTCATCTGCGTCGCCATGATCAAAGTTCGTCGCCAACCGCCGCAGCGGACCCGCGCGACCATGGCTTAACTTGGGTGGCCGTGCAACGGGAGCAGGCCTGAATTTGACAAGGCGGAAAGGGCTTCGTAGCCCGGAGGCGCGAAGCGAAACTGGCGGGCAGTCCCGTCGTCTTGATTGCCGATACGGGCGATGCTCCGCCGATAACGGGTGGGCGCAGCCTGCCTTGCGCCGGGGTGTGTCGGAATGACCAGATTTGCCAATGCCAGCGAAGCGGCCGCCGCGGCGCGCGCGTTCGATCTCAAGCAATTGCCCGCCGGTTTTATCGATGACCCTTATCCGTATTTTCACGCGCTTCGCGAACACGATCCGGTGCACCGGATGCCGGATGGCAGCTACATCATTACCCGCTACGACGATTGCGAGACCCTCTACAAGGACGCGAGGACCTATTCGTCAGACAAGAAGGTCGAGTTCTTCCCGAAGTTCGGCGACACGCCGCTGTTCGAGCATCACACCACGAGCCTCGTGTTCAACGATCCGCCGCTGCACACCCAGGTGCGGCGCGCGATTGCCGGCGCATTGTCGCCGCGCGCGATCGCTGAAATGGAGACCGGCCTCGTCGAACTCGTCGACCGGCTGCTCGCCGAACTCGAACGCAAGAACCGCGAACACGGTCAGGTCGATCTGATCGAGGATTTTGCCTCCGCCATTCCGGTCGAGATCATCGGCAATCTGCTCGGCGTGCCGCACGAGGAGCGGGGACCGCTCCGTGGCTGGTCGCTCGCCATTCTTGGAGCGCTCGAGCCGGTGCTGACCGATGCGCAGAAAGCTGCCGGCAACGAAGCGGTTCGTGAATTCCTCGCCTATCTCAAAATCCTCACCGACGACCGGCGCAAAAATCCCGGCGATCCGAACAAGGATGTGCTGACGCGCCTGATCGTCGGCGAGCACGAAGGCCGCAAGCTGACCGAGACCGAGCTGCTGCAGAATTGCATCTTCATTCTCAATGCCGGCCACGAGACCACGACCAACCTGATCGGAAACGCGCTCTACACCCTGCTGCAATGGCCGCAGGAGAAGGCGCGGCTGATGCGCGATCCGTCGCTGATGAAGTCCGCGGTCGAGGAGGTGCTGCGGTTCGAAAGCTCCAACCAGCTCGGCAATCGCCGCGTGGTCGCCGACACCGTGCTTGGCGGCGTGCCGATGAAGGAGGGCGATCTGATCACCATCGCCATTGCGGCGGCCAATCGGGACCCGAAATATTTCCCCGATCCGGACCGCTTCGACGTCGGCCGGACGCCCAACAGGCATCTAGCCTTCGCGAGCGGTATCCATGTCTGCGCCGGCATGAATGTCGCGCGCCTGGAAGGGCGGATCGCGCTGGAGCGGTTTCTGGCGCGCTTCCCGGATTATCGGCTCGCCGGCGCGCCGCTGCGGTCGCCACGAGCGCGGTTTCGCGGCTTCATCAACTTGCCGGCGGTGGTCCGCTAGGCGCTGTTGACCGGCGGCATAGCGCGTTCGCAAAGGGCGAGGGCCCCGCCGCCAGCGGTTCGGCGCAATCGCGCTCGCTGGACCCTCCAAAACCGAAAGCCGCCCGGCACGGCAGTGCACGGACGGCTTCCTGATGTCTGCTGCGCTGACGTTCTACTAGCGCTTGCGTACGAAGGTCTGACGGCGCGTCGGCGGGGCAGCCATGGCGTTGCCCCGATGACGGAAGCTGATGCGTCCGCGCGAGAGGTCGTAAGGCGACATTTCCACAATCACCCGGTCGCCGACGCCGGTCCGGATACGAAATTTGCGCATCTTGCCGGCGGTGTAGGCCAGGATCTCGTGATCGTTGTCGAGCTTCACGCGGAAATTCCCGTCCGGCAGCACCTCGGTGACGGTGCCGTCGAATTCGAGCATCTCTTCTTTCGACATCAACTAGTCCTTCTGCAATGGATCAGCGCGGGGCCTGCGCGTCACGCCGCGTGTCGCGGGGGTGCTGGTGGCGGTCCTGCATGAATCCCATGGAAGATAACGCAAGGTCAGCGGTTCCGCCATTGGCTTTCGGCGCGGTCTGGCGCGATTCCTGTGGCAACCCTGAGGTGGCCTGCGGGGCTGCTGCCTGACCGTTGTGGCCCTGCGCGGCCGCCTGGGCCTCGTATTCCCGGCGGCGGCGCCGCTGCCCGGCGCGGTTGCGCGGCTTGCCCTGGGCCGGACGGCCCTCAGACCGGCCTTCGCCTCGGCCCTCAGAACGTGCCTCGGGCCGTCCCTCGGACCGGCCGTCGTTCCGGCCTTCATTTCGGCCTTGGGCAGGACGCCCCTGACGAGCAGGACGGCCTTCCGGCTTGTTCGGGCGTGCCGGACGCTCGGCCTTCGCTTCGATCGGCTGGCCGGTCCGGCCATCGGTCGCGGGCAGGGTCATGCGGATGAGCCGTTCGATATCGCGAAGATAGGCTCGCTCGTCCCGGTCGCAGAACGAGATCGCGACGCCCTCGGCGCCGGCCCGCGCGGTGCGGCCGATGCGGTGGACATAGCTCTCCGGGACGTTGGGCAGATCGAAATTGATGACGTGGGTGATGCCATCGACGTCGATGCCGCGTGCGGCGATGTCGGTCGCGATGAGCGTCTTCACCCTGCCGGTGCGGAACGCAGCCAGCGCCCGCTCGCGCTGTCCCTGTGACTTGTTGCCGTGGATGGCTTCGGCCGCGAGGCCCTGCTGGCTGAGCTGGCGGACCACGCGGTCGGCGCCGTGCTTGGTGCGCGTGAACACGATGGCGCGGTCGATCGGCTCGCTTTTCAGGATGTCGGCAAGCAGCGTCGCCTTGCCGGATTTGTCGATATGCACGACCCGCTGCGCCACACGTTCGGCCGTCGAAGCCTGCGGCGTCACCGCGACACGGGCCGGATCGCGCAGCATCATGCTGCCGAGATCCTCGGTCTCGCGTGCCATGGTGGCGGAGAAGAACAGCGTCTGCCGTTGTGCGGGGAGCTTTGCGATGATGCGACGGATGTCGTTAATGAAGCCCATGTCGAGCATGCGGACGGCTTCGTCCAGGACAAGAATCTCGACCTTGTCGAGCGTGACCGCACGCTCCTGCATGAGATCGAGCAGGCGGCCCGGTGTTGCGACCAGAACGTCGACACCGTTCGACAGGGCTCTGATTTGCTTGCCAATGGGAACGCCGCCAATCGCCAGCGCCACCGATACGCGCATGTGCCGCCCGTAGGTCTTGAAGCTGTCCATGATCTGGCCGGACAATTCACGGGTCGGGCTGAGAACCAGAACACGGCAGCTCTTGCGCTCCGGCCGCTGGCGCTTGTTGGCAAGGTGATTGAGGATCGGCAGCGCGAATGCTGCGGTCTTGCCGGTGCCGGTCTGGGCGATGCCGACGACGTCGCGTCCCGCAAGCACATACGGAATCGTCTGGGCCTGAATCGGGGTGGGGGTTTCGTAGCGCTCCTCGGTGAGGGCACGGGTAATGGGCTCGGCGAGCCCAAGGTCAAGGAAAGCGGTCAATTTCAATCTTTCATACAGCCCGAACGCCGCTCCCAAGGGGGGACGCGGACGCTTCGCGCGGGGTTCAAAGACATCCCGCGTGGTCAGGGCTGTCGGCTATTTGGAAGGTGTTGGCAGGCCGAAAGTCGCTGCAGGGGAACTGCAATCTGATTTTCGTTCACGCGGCCCGCAAGCAACCCGCTCTGCGAGTCGCTTCGATGCCATCCATATGGACCGCGCAGACGGCCGATTCAAGGCGAAAGCGCAAGCAGGTGCAAGGAGGTGAACGACACATTGACGTTAGTTGCGAGTGAAACTATATTTTCCGGCCTAGAAGTCTTAGAATGACAAACCGTCCCGCAGCGGACGGCCTGCGCAATCAGGGAGGAGCGTGATGGGCGAAACCGACACCGCGCCGCGGGTGAAGCGGCAAGCCTCTCCTGCAGCAGTCACCGACCGGGTTCGCACGGAGCCGTTGGTGGATGCGGCGGAATATATGTCCGGCTTCGGCAATTCATTCGAGACCGAGGCATTGCCCGGCGCTTTGCCGATCGGGCGCAACTCGCCTCAGAAGATCAATTACGGGCTCTATGCCGAGCAACTGTCCGGCTCGCCCTTTACCGCCCCGCAGGCGACCAACCAGCGTTCCTGGCTCTATCGCATCCGCCCGACCGTTAGGCACACCGGCCGCTTCAAGAAGATCGACCGCGGCCTCATTCGCACCGCGCCGGAACGGGACGATACGGACCTGACGATCGGGCAATTGCGCTGGAGCCCGACGCCGATCCCGAAGACCAAGCTCTCGTTCGTCACCGGGCTGCGGACCGTTACCGTGGCCGGCGACTGCGAGGCGATGAGCGGCATGGCCGCGCATATCCTGATCGTCACCGAATCGATGGTGCGTGAGCATTTCTTCAATGCGGACGGCGAACTCCTCATCGTCGCGCAGCAGGGC
>JAEWHY010000061.1 GCA_023387555.1 Pseudomonadota bacterium | reverse complement strand
GGTCCCGCCTGCGGCTAGGCTGACATGATTGAAAACGGGAGAAACGCGCCATGAACGCAAGCGATGTCATGACGGTCCGGGTGGTCACGATCGAGCCCGACGCCACTGTACAGGCCGCGGCCAAGCTGATGATCGAACGCGGCGTCAGTGCGCTGCCCGTGGTCGACAAAAGCGGCCGGCTGGTGGGCATCATCTCCGAAGGCGATCTGATCCGCCGCGCCGAGACCGGGACCGAGCGCAAATCGTCGTGGTGGCTGACCTTCGTATCCGGCACCGAACAGCTGGCCTATGATTTCGTCAAGGCGCACGGCACCAAAGTCTCGGACGTCATGAGCAAGGAGGTGGTGGTCGCAAAGCCCGATACACCGTTGCGCGACATCGCGCGCCTGCTCGAGGACAACCGGATCAAGCGCGTCCCGGTGGTCGAGGGCGACCTCGTCGTCGGCATCGTCAGCCGCGCCAATCTGCTGCAGGCGCTGGCGAGCGCGAAGCCACGGGCGGCCGAGACCAAACCATCCGATTCCGAACTGCGCGATACCATCACCGAACGGCTGACGGCGCAGCCCTGGTCGCATCCGGCGCTGGTCAATCCGATTGTCACCGACGGCATGGTCGAATTGTGGGGCATGGTCCTGACCCCTTCCGAACGCGATGCGGTCCGCGTGCTGGTCGAGGAGACGCCGGGGGTCCGCGGCGTCAACGATCATCTCGCGGTGCGGCAGATTCCGAGCGGTATCTGATCCGCGCTTCCGGTATCGCGATCCGGCCGACAACCTCCACGGCGCCGCCATCCAGCGGCGCCGCCGCATGCTTAACGAATTGAAAACTGGATTTCGCCAAAGTCTTGCCTGACTGAGGCCGTTCCCGGTCTCCAGTAAATGTTGCGTCTGGATTGCGTTCGGGGTGGGTATGCGGCGGCTGGGGGTTGCTGTTGCTTTCGTAGCCTTGTGTCTTTCGTCGGCGCCAGCTGTCGCCGACCTGCGCATCACGCGCGACCACGGCGGCGAAGTCGAGAAATACAAGGTCAAGTACAAGCGGATTGCCGAGCGCGGAGATCGCGTCATCATTGACGGTATCTGCAATTCGGCCTGCACGCTGGTGATCGGCATCGTGCCGCACAACAAGATCTGCGTCACGCCGCGTGCCAGCCTCGGCTTCCATGAGGCCTACACAGTGGTCAACTGGCCGATCAAGAAGAAGGTGCCGCACCAGGCCGGCACCCGCGACCTGATGTCGTATTATTCCGAGCCGGTGCTCGACTGGATCGACCGCAATGGCGGCCTCACCCCGCAGATGAAGGTGGTGAAGAACGGCCCCGATCTGTGGTCGATGCTGCATCCCTGCCCGGAGGAATGGTAGCGCTCCGGGCGCCCTTCGGGTCGCGCGCTATTCAAACATCTTGTCGACCGGCACCCTATAGCCATTCGCCAGCCGGTTGGTTTCATTCGCCATGCCGGTGACCGCCATCACCTCGCCGAACATCGCATCCGTCATCCCGGCCTTGCGCGCCGCCGCGGTGTGGCCGGCGATGCAATAGCCGCAGCCGTTGGTGACGCTGACCGCGAGATAGATCATCTCCTTGGTGAGCGGGTCGAGCGCGCCGGGCGCCATCACCTCCTTGACGCTCTCCCAGGTGCGCTTCAGCAGCGCCGGATCGCGCGCCAGATATTTCCAGAAGTTGTTGACGTCCGGCACGTTGCGCGACGCCTTGATGTCGTCGAACACCGCGCGGACCTCGGCGGAGGCGTCTTCATAATTCACGGGAATGGCCGGCATCGGGACCCCAACTGCAAGCATTGAATGGCTGCGGAGCGTAAGCCCGCATGGTTAACAATGTGCGGCAACCCGGCTCATCCGGACAAGCACCGCGAACACCCGAATTCCGCTGAAAACTCTCGGTTTTTCGCCTGACGGCGAAGGCCGGACAGATCACAGGCCCTGTGAAAACAGCGGTGTCCGTTAACCTCTTGCCCTTCGGCCGCCACATTTGCAAAGCCGAATTGCGCCCATGCGACGGGGGTCCTGCGTTTCTTGGCGTCGCATTTGATTGTTCAATTTGTGCGGCAAGACAATTGGGGGGACTTATGCGGGGCATTTTCGCATCGCTCTACCTTGCAGTCGTCGCAGCCATCGTCATTGCGCTCATCGTCACTGCAACGCCAGCCGACGCGCATCGCGCACCCGTTGAAGAAGCCAGGGTCGCGCTGGGCGACCCGATCAACCGCAGCCGTGACATCGCCTATGAGACCGAGCTCTATTGCCTGACGCTCGCGGTCTATTTCGAAGGCGGCTCGACCGATGAGACCGAGGAAGGCCAGCGTCACATCGCGCATGTCGTGGTCGCGCGCGCCAAGGCCAACCGTCAGATCTGGGGCGGCAACAAGATCTGCGACGTGGTGTTCTACAAGCGCGGCAAGGTCTGCCAGTTTTCATTCGCCTGCCTCGCGCTCGAGAAGCGCACCGCGCGCGGCGGCAAGGCGTGGCGCTATTCGATGGCGATTGCCCAGGACGAACTCGAAGGCCGCAGCGGGCTCGAGGAGCGGCTGCTGCGCTACTACATGAATGCGTCGCTCACCCCGCCCAAGAACGCGTGCCGCTTCCGCAAGGAATTCGTACCGGTGGTGCAGGCCGGCCGCCATGAATTCTTCCGCGAAGCCAACCGCGCCGAACGCAGGGCGCTCGAGCAGGCCGAGCACGAGGAGTGCAAGACATACGAGGCCTCGCTGAAGAAAAAGAAGAACGCCAGGACCGCCAAATCCAAAAAGGACGCAAAGGTCGCGGACGCCAGGACCAGGTCCGGAAAGGGCAAGGACGTGTCTGCCGCCGCAAAACCGACGCCTGCCCTCGCGAAAGACCAAGCCAAGACAGACAGCAAAAAGGAAACGCCGGTCGCGAAAAAGCAGCCGTCCCGGAAGGTCGACGTCGCCAAACGCTGACCGAAAAAAGTCAACGCGTGTCGATGCGCCGGTCGCCGGCGCTTCGATCAAAACGAATAGCGCTTGCCAACCGCGGTGGGCGCCAGCACCTTGTCGTCGAATGCATGCGCCAGCGCGGCCATCGCGCGCCAGCCGGTGCAATGGCCGGCCGCGATCGTGTTCAATCCGAATTGCTTGAGATCGGCGACGGTTTGCGGGATCACCGCCTCGTTGGCGCCGGACAAATGCAAGCCGCCAAGGATCGCGTAAAGCGGCACATCCGGAAAGCTCGTTCGCGCGTGATGCAGCACGTTGACAATGCCGGCATGCGAGCAGGCCGACAGCACGACGAGTCCCTTGCCTTTGACATGGATGCCGAGCCAGCGCTCGTCGAGCAGAAGTTCGTCCGGCTCCCAGTCCTGCCCGTCTTCGGTGCGGCGGACCTGTCCGGGATAGCCGCGCTCATAGGCCGTCACCCGCGGAATTTCGCCGCTGACATGGACCATGCCGCCGAGCAGCGCATGCGGTGTACGGCTGGTCTCGACGCTGGCGCCGAACGCGGTCAGATCCGCGATGCTCGGAATATCCTCCAT
>JAEWHY010000073.1 GCA_023387555.1 Pseudomonadota bacterium | reverse complement strand
GTCGGCATGAACCTGTTCGTGCTGAACGCGCTGCTGCCGCAGGTATCGACGCCGACCTTGTTCCGGGGCGTATTGCCGTTCGTGGTCGCCGACATCTTCCGGCTTGGCATCCTGATCGCATTTCCGGCGATCTCGCTCTGGCTGCCAAGTATGATGAGATAGGCGCGCGAGGCCCGCTCAGGGCAATCCGGCTTTCGCCAGGCCATCGACGATGCGCTGAAAGTCCCGCGCATCCTTGTAAGGCAGCACGCGCTCGCGCTGCGCCAGGGAAAAGTCCGGATTCACCTCCAGCAGCGCCGCCCAGACGGCGCGCGCCTCTTCGATGCGTCCGAGGTGGCCATAGCAGGACGCCAGCAGCATGCGGCTGGAATCGGTGCCCGGATTGCGCACGATCCGTTCGCTCAGCCGCTTTGCGGCGGCGTCGTAATCGCCGAGCGCGATATGCGCCTGCGCGACGAAATGCAGCGCGATCCCGGGATAATGCGGGTCGAGCCGCATCGCATAGGCGAAGGCTTCCAGCGCCTCTGCGGGCTGACCCGCATAGGTCAGGCCGAGCCCGGTCGCCATGTGGCCTTGCGCGAAGTTCGGGTCCATCGCGGTCATCTGGCGGAATTCAGCGAGCGCGGTGTCATGCTGGCGCCGCCACAGCAGTACGTTGCCGAGCGCCATGTGGCTGACCGGCTCCTGCGGATCGAGTTCGAGCGCGCGGCGGGCCCAGCGCTCCGCCTCATCGAGCACGGCCTCCGGCTCCGCCGCCCAGCCGCTGGCATATTCCGAGATGCAGCAGAGCGAGAGGCCGGCATGGGGCGCGGCGAAACGCGGATCGGCCTCGATCGCCTTGCGATGCAGCGCCTTGCTCTCGGCGACCGCCTCGCGGGTGGCGCGCGACAGCGCCTCGCGCGCGCGCAGCCAGAATTCATAGGCCTGCAGGTTGGAGGTGCCGCGCCGGTTCAGGCGCTCCTCCTCGCGCTTGGTCAGCGTAACGGAGAGCACGCCGACGATCCGCTCGACCACTTCGTCCTGGGTCTCGAAGATGTCGTTCAGGTCGCGGTCGAAGCGCTCGGCCCACAGATGCCCGCCGTTGCTGGCGTCGATCAACTGCGCGGTGATGCGCACGCGATTGCCGGCCTTGCGGATGCTGCCTTCGAGCACGAAGCGCACGCCGAGATCGCGGGCGATATCCTGCACCTTCACCGAGCGCCCCTTGTAGGCGAACGACGAATTGCGCGCGATCACGAACAATCCCGAGACCTTCGACAGGTCGGTGATGAGGTCTTCGGTGATGCCGTCGCTGAAGAATTCCTGCTCGGCATCGCTGCTCATGTTCATGAACGGCAGGACCGCAATCGACGGCTTGTCCGGAACCACCGGCATCTGCACCGGCGATGCGCGCCAGACGAAGCCGAGCGGCGCAATCCGGAACACGCGGACCGGGCTCGCGATATTCTTGAGCGCCTTGTCGCCGATATCCTCCGGCACGATGTCGGCGCGGTCCTGGATGAAGTCACGGACGGCACGCGAGATATAGATCGTGCCCGGCTCCGCGATGGCTTCGAGGCGCGCTGCGACATTCACGCAGTCGCCATAAACATCGCCGTCCTCCACCACGACATCGCCGACATTGATGCCGATCCGGAACTCGATCCGTCGATTGTCCGGCACATCGGCATTGCGGTCCGCCATCCCCTGCAGCACTTCGATGGCACAGCGCACCGCCTTCACCGGACTGGCGAATTCCACCAGGAAGCCATCGCCCGTGGTCTTGACCATGCGGCCCTGATGCTCGGCGATCTTGGGGTCGATCAGTTCGTGCCGGTGCGCCTGGAAGCGTGCAATCGTACCTTCCTCGTCGGCGCCGATCAGACGCGAATAGCCCGCGACATCGGCGGCGAATATGGTGGCAAGGCGGCGTTCCATTTGAATTCCGCTACCGGAAACGCGCGGCCAAAGATAGCGCACCCGGCGAAAACGACGTTGTCGCTTGAGATATGCCGGGGACGCCCTATCTCCAACCCTGTTGCATCGACATGTCTGTTGCCTCGAACGGGGGTGAAAGCATTTGGACGCGCCGCTGACCGAACTGACGCCGGACGACCTTGACGCGTTGCGGCGCGCCGTCCAGTCGCTCGAAAATCCGAGCCTGGCGGCGCGGCTGACGAACATGGTCGGCAAGCCGATCGAACTGATCGGCTATGCCCTGCCGGCTTCCGCCGCGCAGGCGATCTCCACGGCGACCTCGAAGGCGCTCGACATGGCGCTCAGGGTGGCGCTGAAGACGATGCGGGACGATCCGCACGCCGGCTCGCAACTGCTGCACAAGGCGCTGGCCACGGCGTCCGGTGCCGCCGGCGGCGCATTCGGACTGGCGGCGCTGCCAATCGAACTGCCGGTGTCGACCATCATCATGCTGCGTTCGATCGCCGAGATCGCGAGCAGCGAGGGCGAGGACCTGTCCGACCCCGAAGCCGCGCTGTCCTGCGTGCAGGTGTTCGCGCTCGGCGGCCGGACCGGCTCCGACGATGCCGCCGAAAGCGGATATTTCGCGGTGCGCGGTCTTCTGGCCAGATCCGTCACCGAGGCCGCACGCTTCGTCGCACAACGCGGGGTGGTCGCCGAGGGCGCTCCGATCATGGTCCGATTCCTCGCCGAGGTCGCGTCGCGATTCGGGGTGGTGGTGTCGCAAAAGGTCGCCGCACAATCCTTTCCGGTGATCGGCGCCCTGGGCGGCGCCGCGGTTAATTATGCGTTTCTCGAACACTTCCAGGATGTCGCGCGCGGACATTTCACGGTGCGGCGGCTGGAACGGCGCTACGGAAAAGCGCGCATCGAGAAGGAATATGCCCGGCTTGCGCAGAGCCACTGAGCAGCCTGTCGCTGCGCTGCAGGGCCCATGAAATTGCATCATGAATTTGCATCATCCACACGCGCCACGGCCCGCAAATCGGGATACCGTAGACAAGGCGCGGCAGGATGGGGCAACACGTACGGGCAATGGCAGATGCTGCAACACGCTCCGCACCGGCCATCTATTTTGACGGCGTCACCTCCGCCCGGCACGCGGTGACGGTCACCTGTACGCCGTCGGGCCTCGCGGTGTGCGATCATCACGGCGATCCGGTGGCGGCCTGGCCCTATTCCCGTCTCCTGCATCTCAACGCTCCGGCACATCTGTTCCGGCTCGGCTTGCGCGACAGCGACCGGCTGGCGCGGCTAGAGATCGAAGATCAGGCGCTGGCCCGGACCATCGAACGCGCCTGCCCCAGCATTGACCGGTCGGATGCCACCGCGCGTGCCAGGCGGCTCAGCGTGATGATCCTCAGCCTTGGCGCGATCGCATCGCTGCTGCTGGTGGCGTTCTTCGGTCTTCCGCAAATCGCCGACCGGCTCAGTCGCGCCGTTCCGCTGGCGATCGACCAGAGCCTTGGACGGACCGGAGATATCCGGTTTCGCGCAACCTTCGATTCCGCACCGGACGGCCAGCCGTTCGAATGCGGCGGCGGGCCCGGCGAGGCCGAGGGCAAGGCCACGTTCGATGCTTTGATTGGCAAGATCGCAAAAGCCGGCGGGCTCGAAATGCCGATCCACGCGGCCGTCATACGCCGTCCCGAAGCCAATGCCTTCGCACTCGCCGGCGGCCACATCTATGTGCTGCAGGGGCTGATCGAACAGGCGAAGGATGTGGACGAGGTCGCCGCCATCATCGCCCACGAGCTCGGTCATGTCGCCAACCGCGACGGCATCCGCAGCCTGTTCCAGAACGCCGGACTCTCGCTGATCTTCGGCATGGTGCTGGGCGACTTCGTCGGCGGCGCCGCAATTGTCGGCGCAGCCCAACTGCTGATCAAGGCCGCCTATTCGCGCGGCCAGGAAGCGGCGGCCGACGATTTCGCGGTCCGCACGCTGCAGGAGCTGAACGCCAACCCGCGTGCGCTTGCGACCTTTCTCGACCGGGTGGCGCGCCAGAGGGACGGCATGACGATCTTCCTCGGCCATCCATCGGTGGCCGACCGCATCGCGAGGATCAACGCGACCGTCCCGGTCCGTCAAAGTAGCGAGCCGTTGCTGAGCGCCGGCGAGTGGCAGGCTCTCCGACGCATCTGCGCCCCTTCATCCTAGAGTCTTTTCGCTTTTCTTCGAATCGCGAAAAGTCTCTAGGTTCTTGCATTGACGCGTTTTCTTCACGCGAACCGGTGCCCACTTCGCTCGAAAACGCTCTAACCGCACAGGACAAACATGCCCTTCGTTCGACAAACGCCCCGCTCCTCGGTTGCAAGGTTTCGCGCAAGGCCGGGCATCATGCTCGCCGCCGGCGTCCTCATTGCGATGCAGGGCGGATCGGCGACGCGCGCGCAGGACATGACGCCGCCGTCCGAAGTGATGGGCGTGCCGATCCCGGACGGGCAGATCGACCGCGCGATCGGCGAACTCGATGCGCGCGCCGCGGAGATCATGCGGCGCAGCGGCATACCCGGCATGGCGGTTGCGGTCGTTCGCGACGGACGCACCGTCTATGCGAAGGGCTTTGGCGTGCGCAAGGTCGGGGCGCCTGAAATCGTGGACGCCGACACCGTGTTCCAGATCGCCTCGCTGTCGAAGCCGGTCACCGGCACGGTGGTGGCGCGTCAGGTTCAGGCCGGCGTCGTCGGCTGGGATACGCCGGTGGTGAAGCATTTGCCCTGGTTCCGGCTAAAGGACGGATTCGTCACCACGCATGTCACGGTCGGGGATATGCTCAGCCACCGTTCCGGCCTGCCCGATCACGGCGGCGATGCGCTGGAGGATCTCGGCTTCGACCGCCGGCAGGTGCTGGAGCGGTTGCGGCTTCTGCCGCTCGCTCCGTTTCGCATCAGCTATGCCTATACCAATTTTGGACTCACCGCGGGCGCCGAAGCGGTGGCGGTCGCGTCGGGGAAGGACTGGGCGAGCCTGAGCGAGGACGTGCTGTTCAAGCCGCTCGGCATGACTTCGACCAGCACGCGCTTTGCCGATTTCGAGAAGCGCAGCAACCGCGCGTTCGGTCACGTGAAGGTCGGTGACCGGTTTGTGCATAAATACCAGCGCACCCCGGACGCGCAGGCGCCCGCAGGCGGCGTCTCGTCGTCGGTCAACGATCTCGCGCGCTGGCTGGCAATGGTGACGCAAGGCGGCATGCTCGACGGCAAAACATTCATCGACAAGAAGGCGCTGCTGCCGGTGCTGTCCCCGCAGGCGTTCTCAAGCCCCGCCGCGACCTTCACCGCGCGGCCGGGCTTCTACGGCTACGGCTTCAACATCAGCGTGACGCCGGCAGGTCGCATGAGGTTCAGCCATTCCGGCGCCTTCGCGATGGGCGCGGGAACCAATCTCGTCATTCTTCCTTCGGCGAATGTTGCGATCGTGGTGCTGACCAATGCGTGGCCGACCGGAGCGCCGGAGGCTCTTGCCGCGGAGTTCATGGATCTCGTGTAATTCGGCAAGACCGAACGCGACTGGTATCCGCCGTATCATGCCATGATGAGCGCCTTCACCGCGCCGGTCGGCAGCCTTGTCGGCAAGCAGCCGCCGCAAAAGCCGGCGCCCGCGGCCGATCTCGCCGCCTACGCCGGCACCTATGCCAGCGACTATTTCGGCCCGGCGCAGATCATCCGCCGCAACGGCGAACTGGTCCTGAAGCTCGGCCCGAAAGGCACCGAATTGCCGCTGCGCCATTGGGATGGCAATGCCTTCACCTTCCACCCGTCCAGCGAGAATGCGCCCGACGGCTCGATCTCGCTCGCGACGTTCAAGGCTCCGGGAAAGGGCCGCTACCGCGAACTCACGATCGAGTATCTGGATGTCCAGGGCCTCGGCACCTTCCGGCGGAAGTAACGGATCGCGTTGGCAGTTCGACGGACTGTCGACGCTCAGTTTCCCGGCGGCGGCGGCACGTCGTCGAGTTCGGGGGACGAGGGCTTGCGATATTCGGCATCCTGCTCGGCCGCGCGATCGAACATGCGCTGGAGCGGTCCCTTGATCGGCGCGCCGAGCTGGGCGGAATCGTCCACCTCGCAGGAGCCGCCGACGCCGGACCGCGTCGTTTCGCATTGCTGCAACGTTGGAATGCCGCAGGTCCGGCCGCCCTCGTTGTCCAGCATGCAATATTGCGCCGCCGCCGCATACGGCATCGCGACGAGAAACAGAACGACAGCGGGAACGCGCATCACATGATCACCTGACGGAATCGGACTGCCCCTATAGCATGATGGTCGCGCCCTCGCCTGCACAGGTCACGATGACTGGCGCAGGCCCCGCGGCTCGGCGATAATGCGGGGACCATGCCGAAACTGAAATACCGCCTCCGCCTGCCCGATCCCGCACAGCATCCACATCAGCCTCGCGGCAAAGCTTGCGCGCCGTTCCGCATGCGCGCCGTGATCGCCTGACATGACGGACACGAGCGCTATTCCAGTCGCCATCGTCGGCGGCGGGCCGGTTGGCCTCGCGCTGGCGCTGATGCTCGATCACCACGGCATCCGCTCCGTCATCTTCAACAGCGAGACCGATACCCGCTGGCATCCGAAGGGCTCGACGCAGAACGCGCGGACCATGGAGCATTATCGCCGCCTCGGCTTCGCCCATGATCTGCGCAAGCTCGGACTGCCGGAACAACATTCCGGCGACGTCGCTTATTTCACGCGCTTCAACGCCTACGAACTGGCGCGGCTGGCCATGCCCTCGGCCGCGGAGAAGGCGCGCGCCGTTGCCGCATCGGAAAAGCTCGATCAATTCCCCGAGCCGGTGCTGCGCGCCAACCAGATGTATATAGAGGCGTTCCTGCTCGAAGCGGCGCGCCGCCGCCCGCGCATCACACTGCGGTTCGGCTTCGAGGTGACGGATTTCGCGCAGGACGCCGATGGCGTCACGCTCACCGCGCAGGCGGTCGATTGCAGCGGCGAAGAGCGCTGGCGCGCCGGCTATCTGGTTGGTTGCGACGGCGGCCGCTCGTTCGTGCGACGCACCCTCGGCATTCGCTATGGCGGCGAAGAAACGCTGCAGCAGGCCTATTTCGGCGGGCGCATGTTCGCAAGCTACCTGCGGGCGCCGACGCTCTATCGCGACGTGCTGAAGGACCGCGCCTGCTTCCAGCATTGGGCGATCAATCCGGACATCCGCACCACCATCATCGCGCTCAACGGCAAGGACGAATTCCTGTTCTGGATGCGGCCGAAAGACCCGCAGGCCGAGCCGCAGGACGATTTGGTGCGGCGCGCCGTGGCCGCCTGCTGCGGCGTCGAGGTGCCGGTCGAGCCGATCGCGCATGCGCCGTGGACCGCCGGCGTTGCGCTGGTGGCCGAGCGCTTTGCCGACCGGCGCGTGCTGCTCGCCGGCGACGCCGTGCATCTGTTCACGCCGACCGGCGGCTTCGGCATGAATACCGGGATCGACGACGCGGCCAATCTCGCCTGGAAACTCGCCGCCGTGTTGCAGGGCTGGGGCGGCCCGCATCTGCTCGACACCTATGAGGCCGAGCGGCTGCCGATCGCGATCCGCAACACCGGGGCGGCGCGCTCGCTGGCCAAAAGCATCGGCGACATCCGCGTCTCGCCCGATCTCGAGGCCGCGACTGTGGCCGGCGATGCCGCGCGGCAGGAGCTTGGCGCTTTTCTCTCGACGTTCGGCGAGGAATTCGCCTCGATCGGCGTGCAGCTTGGCGCGCGCTATGACGGCTCGCCGATCATTGCCGGCGATGACGCGCCGCCGCCGGACGATTTTGCGAACTATACGCCGAGCGCTGTGCCGGGCGGACGCGCGCCGCATGCGTGGCTCGGCAGTGGACGCGGTGTCGGGGATTCGCTGTTCGACCGGCTGGGCAAGGGCTTCACCTTGCTGCGGCTCGGCGATAACGCGCCGGACCCATCCGCGTTTGCTACGGCGGCGCAAGCCCTGACCATGCCGCTCAAGCAAATCGAGATTGCCGACAACGATATCCGCGCGCTGTATGGCCGCGACCTCGTGCTGATCCGGCCGGACCAGCACGTCGCCTGGCGCGGCAATGCATTGCCGGCCGATGCCGGTGCGTTGCTGCGGCAATTGACAGGCTTCGGCTGACGCTACGATTGCGCGCTCAGTTCCGGCTCTGGCTTCCGGTGAAGGGAACAAAGCGCACCGCCATCACCGAACGCGATGTGGTCTGGCCCACGCCGGTCTTCTCGATCACGCTCAGGCTCTGCCCCGTAGATGTCGCACCAAGCGGCACCACGAGGCGACCGCCAACCTTGAGCTGATCGATCAGGGGCTGCGGCACATGTCCGATCGCGGCTGTCACCACGATGGCATCGAACGGCCCGCATTCGGGAACGCCGCGATAGCCGTCGCCGATCCGGACCTCGACGTTGGAATAGCCTTGCTCTTTCAGCGCGGCGGCCGCCTGTTCGCCAAGCGGTGCCACGATTTCGACCGTGCAGACCTTGCGGGCGAGCCGCGCCAGCACCGCCGCCTGATAGCCCGAGCCGGTGCCGATCTCGAGCAAGTTGTCGTCCGGCCTGGCGTCGGCAAGCTCGGTCATCAGCGCGACGATATAGGGCTGCGACATGGTCTGGCCGCGGCCGATCTGCAGCGGCCGGTCGGCATAGGCTTGCGCACAGTCAATCGGCTGCGGCATCAGCCGGTGACGCTCGACCGCATTCATCGCCTGCAGCACACGCTCGGAGATCGGTGGACCTGATCGCGCATAAGCGCGGATGGTGTCTATCATCGCGGCACGCTCATTCGCGCATTCGGAGGCCTGCGCCCCGGTGCAGAGGCATACGAGCAGCCCGGCGAAGACGGCGAGCCGCCTTCGATTCACGCTGCCGGACAAAGCTGCTACCATGGCTGCACCGAACCCGGACTGATCGACATGTCGAGCTTCGATCTTGCATTATCCGTGGCGCTCGGGATCGCGCTGGCGGCCTGGACAGGCTTCCGGGTCTTTCTCCCGATGCTGATCGCGAGCACCGCAGCCTATACCGGATACCTGCCGCTGGACGAGAGCTTCGCGTGGCTCGCTACGCCGCTGGCGCTGATCATGCTGAGCGTCGCGGCCCTGGTCGAAATCGTCGCCTATTATGTTCCCGGCGTCGACAATCTGCTCGACACGATTGCCGCGCCTGCGGCCCTTGTCGCGGGAACCGTGCTGTAGGCGGCGGTGATGACCGACCTGCCGCCGATGCTGAAATGGACCGCGGCCATCATCGCCGGCGGCGGCGCCGCCGGCCTGACGCAGATCGTCTCCACGATGCTGCGCGCCAAATCGACGATCTTCACCGCCGGCATCGGCAATTCCACGGTCGCCACCGCCGAACTCGGTGGCGCCTTGATGCTTCCGATCGTGGCGCTGGCCGCGCCATTCATCGCGCTGGCCATCGTGCTGCTGCTCTTGTGGATGGCCGTCCGGGTGCTGCGACGGCGGCGTCAGGCACAACGGACATGACGGCGCCATCAAACCGCGATGGCCGCTAGAACAGCGATTGCTGCCGGTCGTCCTTCTTCGCCTTGCGCGCGGGCTTCGCGGCGGGCGGCGCTTCGGCCTCGGGCGGCGCGGTGTAACGCGCGATCAGTTCCGGTCCATCCTGGATGGCGCGGTTGACCGCGGGCGAAACCTCGTAGACCTCGAGCGTATCGTCACCCGACGGCGCAATGAGAGCCGCAGCCATCTGCGCATCGACGCGCGTGGTATCGAGCCACATGTCCCAGGCGTCCTGCGGCAGGATCACCGGCATGCGGTGATGAATGGCGCGCACCAGCGGGCTCGCATCGGTGGTGACGATCGCGGCGGTGTCGAGTTCCTCGCCGTTGGGCCCGACCCAGCTTTCCCACAGCCCGGCGAAGGCCAGCGGCCCGCCGTCCTTCCGCTGCACGAAGTACGGCCGGTTCGAGGCGCCATCGCGCCGCCATTCGTAGAAGCCGTTCGCCGGAATGAGGCAGCGCCGGCGCTTCATCGCATTCCTGAAGGCCGGCCGCTCGTTCGCCGTTTCGCCGCGGGCGTTGAACAATAGCGAGATGGTCTTCGGGTCTTTGACGAAGGCCGGGATCAAACCCCAGCGCATCAGCGCGAACTGGCGCTCGCCCTCCCATAGCCGCACTACCGGGATCGGCTGGCTCGGCGCAACATTGTAGCGCGGCGGGAAATCCGGCATCTCCTTGTACCCAAAGAGCTTCCGCATCGCTTCCGGCGCGGTGGTGATGGCATAGCGTCCGCACATGGACGCAACATAGTGGCTGCGGGCGACGGTGGAAGCCGTAGCCGTCGCGGCTGGGGACAAGTCATGGACACAAGTCATGGATGAACGCGCCTACCCGACCCGGCCGTTCCTTGCGGCCAGCGCCGCGGTGATCCGCGACGGCCGCGTGCTGATCGTGCGGCGCGGCGGCACCTTCGGTCGCGGCATCTACACCCTCCCCGGCGGGGTGGTGGAGGCTGGCGAGACGCTGACGCAGGCCGTCATCCGCGAGGTCCGGGAAGAGACGCAGGTGCAGATCGAGCCGGTGGCGCTCGCGGGCTACCGCGAGATGATCCAGCGCGACGAGGACGGCCGCACGGCCCGGCATTTCGTGATCGTGTGCTTCGCAGCGCGCTGGATCGCAGGCGAACCCGTGCCGGACCCGGTGGAGATCGCGGAGGCGGCATGGCGCCGGCCGGCGGAACTCGACGGGCTCAAGACTACCGAGGGGCTGCGCGAGATCATCGCCGACGCGATGGGGAAGGTCTAACCCTCCCCCCGCGATAGCGGTGGGGAGGGTCGACGCCGAAGGCGTCGGGGTGGGGGGCGATCGT
>JAEWHY010000623.1 GCA_023387555.1 Pseudomonadota bacterium | reverse complement strand
GCGCGATCAGTTTCAGCACATCCTGCGGATCGAATTGCGGCATGATCACCGTGGTGCATCCCGCCGCAAAGCTTGGAAACAGGTGGTACCACATGCCGCCGACATGGAAGAACGGCATCGGCGCCAGCGTCACGTCGGAGTCGGTAAAGTGGAACATGTCGTCGATCGCGCGGCTGCAATTGAGCAGCAAGCCGCGATGCGTCAGTTCCGCGCCCTTCGGCACGCCTGTCGTGCCGCTGGTGTAAAGCAGGCACGCCGCCGCCTCCGGCGATACGTCGATCGCGGGCGCCTGCGCCACGGCCGACGCCACGGCGTCGTCATAGCCTTCGAAGCCCTCGGCCGCGCCGTCGAGCCGCAAAAACACCCGAACGAACGGCAGCGCGCCGCGCAATTCGGCGATCACCGGCACGAACGATGAATCGACGATCAGTGCCGCAGGCTCGGCATTCGTCAGCACGACCTGCAATTCGCGCGGCGACAGCCGCCAGTTCAACGGCAGCGCGATCAGGCCGGCGGCGCTGACCCCATAGCCTTCCACATATTCGATGCGGTTGCGCGACAGAATGCCGACGCGGTCGCCGGGCTTCAGCCCGCGCGCCAGCAGCGCGTTACCAAGCCGCGTCGCGCGTTCACGGACCGCCGCGAACGAGCGCGACATACCATCAGGCATGATGAACGCCGGCTTGTCGCCGTAGCGCGCAGCATTTTCGCGATACACATCGCCAATTGTTTGAAATGCGCGATCCGCCACGCGCCTCCTCCCGACTGCCGCGCGGGTTTCATCCCGCATCCATACCGTTTAGTATGGGTCCTTGACAGGGCATTTGTCAATTTGGACAAGCGTTCAAACGACCGGACTTCGACATGCGAATCGTGATCATCGGCGCCGGCCCGGCCGGACTCTATCTCTCGCTGTTGCTCAAGCGCAGCGGCCTCGACCTGTCGTTGCAGGTGATCGAACAGAACCCGCCGGATTCGACGTTCGGGTTCGGCGTGGTGTTTTCCGAGGACGCGCTTGAATTCCTGAAGGCGGACGATCCGGCGATTTTCAACGCCATCACGCCGCAGCTTCAGCGCTGGAGCGGGATTGCGATCCACCATCGCGGCGAGCGCGTGATGCTCGACGGGATCGGCTTCACCGCCATCGGCCGGCTGCGTCTCTTGCAACTGCTGCAGCAGCAGGCGCGAGACGAAGGCGTGCCCATCACCTTCGAGCGCCCTGTCGCCGACCTCTCCGCTTACGCCGATGCCGACCTGATCGTGGGCGCCGACGGTGTATCGTCGCTGGTGCGGCGTTCGGACGAAGCTGGCTTTGGCACCGGCGTCAGGCTCCTGTCCAATCGCTTCGCGTGGTTCGGCACGACGAAAGTATTCGACACGCTGAGCCAGACCTTCCTTGAAACGCCGCACGGCCCGATCAACGCGCATCACTATCGCTACGCGCCGGACATGAGCACCTTCCTGGTCGAATGCACCGAGCGCACCTTCTTCGCCGCGGGCTTCGACAGGATGAGCGAGGACGACACCCGCGCGGCGCTGGAGCGCATCTTCGCGGAGACTCTCGACGGCCACCCGCTGATCTCGAATCGCTCGATCTGGCGGCAGTTTCCCGTGGTTCACAATGAACGCTGGTCGGTCGGCAACAAGGTGATCCTGGGCGACGCGCTGCACACCGCGCATTTCTCGATCGGCTCGGGAACACGGTTGGCGATCGAGGATGCGATCGCGCTGGCGCGTGCGATCCGCGCCCATCCGCGCAATGCCGCCGCCGCGCTCGCGGACTATCAGGCGCAGCGCAAGCCGATCCTCGACAAGCTTGTCACCGCCGCCAACGCCAGCGCGGAGTGGTACGAACATTTCGGGGAGCACATGGCGCTGCCGCCCTACGACTTCGCGATGTCGTATCTGTCGCGCACCGGGCGGATGGATATCGAACGCATCCGCAGGGTGGCGCCAACGTTCGTCGCGGAATGGGAGCGGCGCCGACAAGGCGGGGCATAGTCACCTTTCGGTCATGCGCGGGCTTGACCCGCGCGTCCATCAACCAAAGAAGATGGATTGCCGGGTCTCGCAGCTACGCTCCGGCCCGGCAATGACGCCCCGCTACTGCGGCTTGAGCCCCATGCCGCCCGCGATCATGTTGCGCATGATCTGCGAGGTGCCGGCCACCACGGTGGCGATCCGTGAATCGCGATAATGCCGCTGCATCGGGAATTCCATGCTGTAACCGTAACCGCCATAGATCTGCATGCCGAGATTGGCGACCTTGACGTAAACCTCGGACGCAAACAGCTTCGCCATGTTGATCTCGTTCATGGCATTCCTGCCGGCGTCGACCATCCAGGCCGCCCGGTACATCAGCGAGCGCGCCGCCTCGACCTCGGTCTGCATGTCCGCCAGCATATGCGCGATCGACTGGAAGTTGCCGATCGGGCGTCCGAACTGCTTGCGCTCCTTCGCGTAATTCAGCGCGAGATCGACCACGCCCTGCGCCGAGCCGACGTCGCAGGCCGCCACCGTGATGCGCTCTGTCTGCAAGCCCGACAGCAGGCAGTCCCAGCCCTTGTTGACGCCGCCGATGAGCTGATCCTCCGGCACCCGCACGTTGTCGAGCGTCACCTCATAGGTGCCCATGCAATAGCGGCCGAGCATGTCGAGCTTCTTCATCGAAACGCCCGGCCGATTGTTGTCGACCAGGAACAGCGACATGCCTTGTCGGTAATGCGCCTCGGTATCGGTGCGCGCGTAAAGGCAGATCACGTTGTCCTTGGCCCCGGCCCCGGACTGCCAGACCTTGTGGCCGTTCAGCACCCAGTCGCTGCCGTCCTTGCGCGCAACCGTGCGGATGGCGCCGACATCGGAGCCGGCATCGGGCTCGGAAATGCCGATGGAAAATTTGATCCGGCCATCGATCTGCGCCGGAATCCATTTCTTTTTCTGCTCCTCGGAACCCTTGCGCGCGACCGTCATGCCGCAGAATAAACCGCCCGCATAGGCCATTACGAGATCGGCGCTCGTCCGTCCCATCTCCTCGCACACCAGCGCAAGGTCGAGCACGCTGCCGCCGGCTCCGCCGAGTTCTTCGGGATACGGCAAGCCGAGCAGGCCGGCCTCGACCCAGGCGTCAAACAGCTCATTCGGATACGCCTTTTCGCGATCGAGGCGCGCGACATATTCAGGCGTCGCCACGCGCTCCATCAGCTTGCGCACGCTGTCGCGCAGCAGGATCTGTTCCTCGGTGAATGAAAAGTCCACGACATACTCCAGTTCTTCTTCAACACTCTCCTCCGTTCATCCCCGCGCAAGCGGGGATCCAGTCCTTGGCACTGGGTCCCGCCTGCGCGGGGACGAGCGGATGGATCTCGGTTATTCGTTAAGACGCGCTCCGTCCGAGATAGGTCGCCATCACTTTCGGATCGCGCATCAGGTCGGAGGCCTTGCCCTGGTGCACGAGTTCCCCCGATTCCAGCAC
>JAEWHY010000617.1 GCA_023387555.1 Pseudomonadota bacterium | reverse complement strand
AATCCTGCCCGCCTTACCGCTCACCGGAGCCGATTCTCTCTGGCTTCTCATACGGACAACGCCGCGGGCTGACCCGCAGACCTGCGCATACCGCGCCGCAGCACGTTCAGCCCAGGCCGAGACGAGTCCGCAACGTCCGTCGGATGTCATGTTAGGGCACCGGATCGAACAACCCGTCCCAAAAGCGTCTTTTCAACCGGGATTTGAGCCCAAACTGCGGTTCGGGCCCGTGCTTTGCGCGGCCGAAATAGACCGCCTCCGTCTTGCCTTTCGGAACTGAGAGGCTAAACACTTGCGCCTATATGGCGAGCTTTTCGGCTTGCGGCATGGGGTTCCCTCGGGAACGGCTGGGCCGTGATCAGGAGAGACGGTTTCCCACCGTTCCTGACCACATAACGGGGATTATCCGACGGTTTGTTAGGAAAAACACGGAAGTGACTTCCCAGGCCCGCCCTTGACCAGATAGCGCAGCTATCAGACCAACAGGAGTTTTTTCCAATGAGCGTTCAACCGCTGGTTCGTTTGGCTGCGGCCGGTCTCGCGGCGTTTCTGCTGTCGGCAATGCCGGCAACGCCGACCTTGGCGCAGCAGCCTTCGAAGAGCGCCATGTCTCTCGCCAACGAAATCCTGGACATCAAGGGCTCGATGTCGATTTTCGAGGCCGTGATCCCGGGCGTGATCGAGAAGTCGAAGGCCACCGTGCTGCAGATGAATCCCAATCTGTTCAAGGACCTCAACGACGTCGGCAACGACCTGCGCAAGGAATTCGCGCCGCGGCTGAACTCGCTGCGGGAGGAGATCGTCCGGATCTATGCGAGCCGCTTCACCGAGCAGGAAATGAAGGACACGCTGGCGTTCTACAAGTCGCCGCTGGGGAAGAAGATTTTGACGGAAGAGCCGGGGTTCGTCGACCGTTCGATGTCGGCAGCGCAGGACTGGGCGATCAAGCTGAACGACGAGGTCATTCAGCGTTTCCGCGCCGAACTGCGCAAGCGCGGCCATCCGTTCTGATGGCTGCTGGCGCGATCCGATGAGCGACTTCGACGTCGATCTGTTTGTCATTGGAGCCGGATCGGGCGGTGTGCGGGCGGCGCGCATCGCCGCCAATCACGGGGCGCGGGTGATGATCGCGGAGGAATTTCGCATCGGTGGCACCTGCGTGATCCGCGGTTGCGTGCCGAAAAAGCTGTTGGTCTATGCATCGCGTTATGCGGACGACTTTGAAGACGCCGCCGGCTTTGGCTGGACAGTGGAAAAGTCGGTGTTCGACTGGCCGACGCTGATCGCCAACAAGGATCGGGAGATCGACCGGCTGGAAAGCGCCTATGCCGCCAATCTCGAACGCTCCAAGGTCAAGATCGTCCGCAGTCGTGCCGTGCTCGAAGATGCGCACCGCGTCAGGCTGGTCGCGACCGGCGAGATTGTTCGCGCAAAATACATCCTGATTGCGACCGGCGGCTGGCCGCATCCCGGCGCCGACATCGCCGGCCTCGATCACGTCATCTCGTCGAATGAAGCACTCGACCTCAAGCAGCTTCCCGGTCGTATCCTCATCCAAGGCGGCGGCTATATCGCGGTCGAATTCGCCGGCATTTTCCGCGGCCTCGGCTCCGAGGTCACACTGGTCTATCGCGGCGACAACATCCTGCGCGGGTTCGATGACGACATTCGCGAACATCTGCGCGCCGAGATGGAAAAGCGGGGAATCAAAATCCTGACCCGCAAGCTGGTCGAGGGGATCGAAAAGGTCGATCACGGGCTGTGCGTCACGCTGTCGGACCATGAAGCGGTGATGGTCGACCAGGTGATGTTCGCGACCGGCCGCCGTCCCAACGTCGCCGGCCTCGGCCTTGAAAAGGCGGGCGTTCAACTCGACGGCAAGGGCGCGATCAAGGTCGACAAATTCTCGCGTACTTCGGTCCAGCATATCTATGCGGTGGGGGACGTGACGGATCGGGTCAATCTGACCCCGGTCGCGATCAGGGAAGGGCACGCGTTCGCCGACACCGTGTTCGGTGGCCGCGAGGTGATCGTCGATCATTCCGACATTCCGACCGCGGTGTTTTCCGAGCCGGAGGTTGGCGTGATCGGCTTGACCGAGGCCGAGGCGCGCCAGCGCTACAGGCACGTCGATATCTACAAGACGAGCTTTCGCACGATGAAGATGGCACTCGCCGCGCGCGACACGCGCTGCTTCTTCAAGCTCGTGGTCGATGGCGAAAGCGACCGGGTGCTCGGCTGCCACATCGTCGGCCCGGATGCAGGCGAGATGATCCAGCTTGTCGGAATCGCGATCAAGATGAACGCCACCAAGGCGGATTTCGACCGCGTGATGGCCGTTCATCCGACCGCTGCGGAGGAGCTGGTCACGATGCGGACCAAGGCCGCGAGCTATGTGCGCGAGGCCGCAGAATAAGGCCGAGCTGGCGCTCTGATCTCACGCTGATCTGGCGCTCTCAAAGCCTGAAGCCTGCTTTGCGTCAACCTTCCCTGACTTTGTTTATGATATGGAACCCGCTATCGGTGGGTTCAGGTCTATTGACGTCGCGGAGAACCATGCAGGCGCGCAACCAGAAATTCGGGCTGGGTTGGCAGATCATCGCGCTTGCGCTGTGCCTGATCCCGGCCGTTCCCGCGGTCGCGCAATCGGTCAAGCCTGCGATCGATTTCGAGCAGATGAGGCAGCGTGAGATTGTCGTCGGGACCAAGGAGGCGGCGCCGTTCTCGATGAAGTCGCCCAGCGGGGAATGGAGCGGCATCAGCATCGATCTGTGGCGCCGGATCGCCGACAAGCAGAACCTCAAATACCGTTTCCACGAGGAAGAAACCGTCCCGGGGCTGATCGACGCCACAGCGAAGGGCAAGGTCGACATCGCGGTGGCCGCATTGACGGTGACCGCGGGCCGCGAGGAGATGCTCGATTTCACCTCGGCCTTCTTCGGAACGGGCCTTGGGATTGCGGTGCCGGCGACCGGCATCGTCTCGACCTGGGCGCCGGTGGCGCGGGCGCTCACCTCGTTCGGCTTCCTGCAGGCGGTTCTGGCGCTGATCGGCCTTGCGCTGCTGGTGGGCTTGGTGGTTTGGCTGCTGGAGCGGCGTCACAACGATGAATTCGGCGGCTCGGTCGCTAAGGGCCTGAGTTCGAGCGTGTGGTGGACGACGGTCGCCATGACCCAGCGCGGGATCGGGCATCAGGGCCCGCGCACCGTGCCTGGGCGGTTCATCGCCATGCTCTGGATGGTCGGCTCGATCATCACGCTCGCGGTCTTCACGGCGAGCATTACTTCGGTGCTGACGGTG
>JAEWHY010000048.1 GCA_023387555.1 Pseudomonadota bacterium | reverse complement strand
GACCATGACGGTGCGGCCCGGCTGCGGATAGGCATTGTAGGTGCCGATCACACTCGCAAAGCCGTAGGGATACGGGCTTGCGATCGCGTAATCGAAATACTCCTTGTCGAACAGGTTGAGCACCGAGACCGACCAGAAGAACTGCTCGTATTTGCCGCCGAGCCGCAGATCGACCGTGGTGTAGGACGGGATCATCGGCTGCAGATTGACCTGATCGTTGTCCATCCGCCGGTCGCCGAAATAGCGCACCACCGTGTCGAGGGTCAGCCACTTCTTCCAGATGTCCCATGACACGCCAACGTTGCCGGTCCAGCGCGACACCAGCGGCACGTCATTGCCTGCAAACAATCCTTCGCGGAACACCGCGCGCGTATAGGCCAGCCCGCCCTTGAGGCGCACGTCCTCGTTGACCCGGAGGGCAACGATGGTCTCGTGGCCGTATCGCCGCGTCGGATCGAGATTGACGTTGCTGGCCTCGAAATTCGGCCCGTAGCGGAAGTGAATCTCGTCGGTGAGATTCATGTTGTAATAGCTCCACTGCGCTTCCAGCGGGCCGGCATTGATCCGGATGCCGGTTTCCCAGTCGTGGGATTTCTGGGTGCGCAGGTCGAAGGTGGTCGGCACACCATTGAGCGCGGTCACCACGCCGATCCGTTCGTCCACGTTCGGCACGCGGAAGCTCTGCGCCATGCGCCCGAACAGCGCGACATTCGGCGTCAGGCGCTGTTCGAGGCCGAGATGCCAGGCATGATTGGTCTCGCTCTTGTCGAGCGGGATACCGGCCTGATCGCCGAAACAGCCAAAACCGGGAAAGCAGCTCAGCGGGATCGCTCCGGGCGCAGATCCGTCGAAGGTGTCCTTGGCATCGATCGCGGTGCGCTGCCAGCGCGCGCCGCCCGACACCTCGGTATTGGTCGGCAGCATCACCGTCTGCATCCAGTACAGACCGGTGGACGCCTGCTGCATGTCATAGGCATGGATCGGCGCGGCGCCGAAATACAGCGGCCGGGTCGAGTCATAATCAGCGTTGTAATAGTCGAGGCCGCCGGTCGCCTTGACCGGCAATCCCCACCAGGTCGTATCGATCTTGATGCGCGGGGTGATGGATGCGGTGGTCAGTCTGGTCTCGACCGCCTGGCGCGGATTCAAGGTGGCGACGAATTCCGTCGCGTTGAAATACTGCGCCTGCTCCTCCTTGCGCCGCACGCCGCCATCGACGATCAGCTCGTAACCGGGCGCAAGCCGGTGGGTGAAGCCGATGGTCCCGTTCTGACCCTGCTTGTCGCCCCAGTCGAATGGCGTGAACGCGCCGCGCCGGTCCGTGATCAGATTGAAGATGTTCTGCGAGGGCGAGAACCGCCGGTGTCCCGGCAGTCCAAGGTGCTGATCGTCGGCCGAAAGATTGAGATAGAAGCTGCCGTACTGGTGGGTGTAACGGATGTCGGCGACGCCGCCGTATTGCCTGTAGTCGTTGTTTTCGCGATAGCCGTCGCTGTTGATCGCATTCGAGAAGAAACTGCCGGACCATGCGCCGTTCGATCCATAGGCCGACAGGTTTCCTTCCCGGTAGTTGAACGATCCGAAGGCGCCGTCGATCCGGCCGCCGGGCTTCACGCCGACGCCGGTCTTGGTGACGATATTGATCACGCCGCCGACCGCGCCGTCGCCGTACAGCACCGCACCCGAGTTGCCGCGGGTGATTTCGATCCGCTCGATGCTCTCGCGCGGGATCGCCGCCAGATCGAGCCCGACCATATCGAGATCCTGGACCCGCCGGCCGTTGACCAGAAACAGGGTGTTGGAATTGCCCGCGGCGCCGAAGCCGCGCACGTCGACGCTGCTGCGTGCGCCATTCACGCCGCCGGAGAGAGTCTGCACCTGGACGCCGGGCTCGCGCGACAGGATCGCCGGCAGGTTCTGCTCGGGCGAACGCTCGATATCCGCCCCGGTAATGACGGTGGTGGATGCGCCGGTGATGCCGGCACCGCCGACCGCGATGCCGCCCACCGTTCCCGATGGCGCGCCTTCGGCGGGGCCGGCCGGCGCGGTCTGGCCGCCGGTGCCGACGCTGCGGCCGATGCCGGTAAGCCGGGTCTCGGTCACATTGACCTCGGGCAGCGTGACGGATTGCGCCATCGCGGCGTGCCACGCAGCGCCCGACAGCAGCGTCGCCAGCGCCGCCGCGCCGGTCCGCCCTGCCCTGTCACTGAGTGAGTCGAAAATTCCCATCGCACGATCCTTCGCATGCTCCGGTGAGCCCGGAGCCCTGGGTGAACACACCCGACGCGAAGGACACGCGAGGACGCCAGCAAGCACGGCGGCAAACGAATGCCGCCGGTCATGGATCAGCGCCGCTCACGCCTCTGGAAAAGTCGCTGGGACGAACCCTGCGGCCTTCGCATCGGCATACATGCGTCACCGCTGCGAAAAACCGCTCCGTATGGACGCCCCGCCCATCGGTTGGGTGACTGCGCTGGCAGGTCTCCTGGCTCGCGGGTCGTCACCTGATTCCGGCCTTCCCGGTTGCCCAGTGGCCATTTTTTGGATCCAGATTCGCCGCTTACAGTTGCGGGGGCAGCCACGGCTTCGGCCCTAAAAGGACCGTTCCGCGTTCCCTCTTGCCTCTCCGGACGGACCGGAGAACCAGTGCAGTCACCATGATCCACGGCGCTCGCGGGCGAGTCAAGATCACGCCGTTTTGAGAGGCCGGCACAGGAAGAACACGAAGAATCGGTATGTTTGCACTCTGTTGACCTTGCGGCTGGCGCAGGCACGCGATGTCATCGGGGACCGGTTTGAACTATTCTCGCGTTTCCACCGACCAACCATGAGCACCCAAGCCATGATCAGTCAGGTTCAGCACATGACACGCCTTGCCACACGCCTTGCCCTTGTCGCCGCCGTCACGATGGCCCTGTCCGGTCACGCCTTTGCAGCTGCGGTCGATGAGCCCGCAAAACCGGCGGACGCCGCATCGGACAAGAAGGACGACAAGAAGGATGCAGCGCCGGCCGCCGACGGCAAGGCTCCGGTGGCAAAGCCTGGCGACGCAAAGGACGCCAAGCCCGCCGACAAGAAATCCGATCTGAATTTCCGCAACGGCTACAAGCTGGCCTATGACGCGGTTTACAAGCGGCAGGATTATGCTGGCGCGATCGCGATCCTGAGCACGCTCGGCCACGACGACCATCCCGACGTCGCCAATCTGATCGGCTTCGCGAGCCGCAAGCTCGGCCGCACCGAGGATGCGCGCGCCTGGTACGAAAAGGCGCTCGCCGCAAATCCGAACCATAGCCGCACCCTGCAGTATTACGGGATGTGGCACCTCGAACGCGGCGACCGCGCCAGGGCCGAAAGCAATCTCGAACGCATCCGGCTGGTCTGCGGCCAGGACTGCGAGGACTTCACCTCGTTGCGCGATGCCCTCAATGGCAGCGTGACCTACTGAGCAAGGCCGGAGTCTTTTCCGGCCGGGAGGCTGCGATGACAGCACTTCGTTCGATCAGCTTTGGTTCGATCAGGCCTGGTTCGATCTGGCTTGCCGCTGCGCTGACCGGAGGGCTTTTCCTCTCCGGTGCGCAAGCGGCCGGCATCCAGGACCCGTCCGGCGGCATGCAACTGCAATCCGCCAATCCCGCGGGGCAGCCGAAAGCGCCCCGCGCCAAACGCAAATCGCCGTCCGAAGGAAAGACGCGCGCTCCGGACAAGAAATCGGATCGCATCTTCCTCGATGGCTATCGGCACGCCTATGACCTGATCTACAAGCAGCAGGATTATGCGGCGGCGATCACGGTGCTGAAGTCGCTCGGTCGCGACGATCATCCCGACGTCGCCAACCTGATCGGCTTCTCGAGCCGCAAGCTCGGCCGCACCGAGGACGCCCGGATCTGGTACGAGGCCGCTCTTGCAGCCGACCCGAACCACACCCGGACATGGCAATATTACGGGATGTGGCAACTCGAGCGCGGCGACCGCGCCAAGGCCGAACAATACCTCAGCACGATCGCAGCCATCTGCGGCACCGGATGCGACGATTACACCTCGCTCAAGCTCGCGCTCGCAGGCGAGGGTCTGGCGTATTGATCTGAGAAGCGGATGAGCGAAGCGCCATCCGCCATCAAGACTCGGCGCGTGACACGTTCCGCTAATCCGCCTTGCCGCCCTGCCCCGCGATCACGGTGCGGTCGGTTTCAGCCATGATCCAGCGCAGATAGGTGTCCTCCACCGACTCGACCGGCAGCACCATGATGGACGGCGTCGCGTACGGATGAGCGGCCTTGATCGCCTTGCGCACCCGGTCGGCGAAGGATGCGCGTGTCTTGATGATCATCACCGCCTCTTCGCCCCGCTGGA
>JAEWHY010000610.1 GCA_023387555.1 Pseudomonadota bacterium | reverse complement strand
CGCTCAAGCCGAACGGCCGCACCATGACGGGAAATCCGTACAGCGTCTCCGTCCGCACCACGGAGATCCTCGACAAGCTTGAGACGCATCCGATCTGGCAACGCCACGCGCAGGAAAAAGCGCAGGCAAAGAACGGGCTGCTGGTTGGCACCGGCCTCGCCTGCGTCACCAAGGATTACGGCAGCGGCGCAGACTGCACGCAGGGGCGCGTTGAAATCGATGCTAACGGCCGGATCGCCATCTATTGCGACCATGTCGAGATGGGCAACGGCATCGGCACAGCGCTCGCCAATCGTGTCGCGGCGCATCTCGGCCGGATCGCCGACGAAGTCTCGGTGGCGCGCATCGACAGTTACGACGCGCTGGGGCTGGTCACGTCCGGCGATCCCTACACCATGGATCAGAAGACCCAGGACCTGGCGCAGAAAAACCCGCGCTGGGTGCCGGCCATCAGCACCCCGACCAGCGCCTCGATCGGCGCCCACGTCGGGACGCATGCCGCCGCCGAGGCCGCGCGCGTGATCTTCCGCTACGGCTTGTGGCCGGCTGCGCTCGAATTGTGGCGCATCGGGCCGTCCGACCGGCGCCGGAAGGATTGGTCCAAGGCGCAGTGGAAAGACGGACAGCTCACGCTGCCGGGCCTCGCGCCGCTCACGGTGCAGTCGCTGGCCGCGACGGCCCATGCGCGCAATTTCGTGACCGGCGTGATCACCCACGGCTTCTCGCGCTGGGCCTGGTCGCGGGCGAGCTTCCGGATTGGCGGCGATCGCTACAGCGCCGACATCGATGCGCTGGCCCTGCGCAAAGGCGGCGGCAAATTCGAGCGGCTCGATCGCCTGTCCGTCAAGTTTCCACCGACCGACAATAACCGGATCGGCACGGTCTACACCTCGATGTGCGGCACGCTGGTCCGCGTCGAAATCGAACGGGCCACCGGCGCATTGCGGATCGCAAAGGCGTACAGCGTCTTCGAGTGCGGGCAGGCGCTGGTGCCGGAGGTCGTGCTCGGACAGGCGCAGGGCGGATTCGCCATGGGCGTCGGCTACGCGCTTCTTGAAACGCTGCCGCCCTACGAGGGCGGTCCCGGCGATGGCAGCTGGAATCTCGGCCAGTATCTGGTCGCGCGCGGCTCGGACCTGCCACTGCAGGATCTCGAGATCGAAATGCTGCCGCCGCTGACGCCGGACGAGGCGCCGAAGGGCATGGCGGAAGTCGTCATGATCCCGGTCGTGCCGGCCATCTTGAATGCCATTTTCGACGCAACGGGCCGCCGCTTCCAGTCGCTGCCTGTGACGCAGGACCTTCTCAAGGGAGCGCTCGGGTGACCGCACTCGTCATTACGATCAACGGCCGCGAATATCCGCGCACCGAGGTTCGCGACGATCTGACGTTGAACGACTTCCTGCGCGAGCATCTCGGGATGACCGGGACCAAGTTCGGATGCGGTGCGACGCAATGCCTGAGCTGCGCCGTCATCGTCGACGAACCGGACGGCACCAGCCACACCAGCCCGAGCTGCATCGTGCCTGCGGCGAGCTTCAACGGAAAGTCGATCCGCACCGTCGAAGGCCATGCAAAGGATGGTGAACTCTCGCCGCTGCAGAAAGCCTTCATCGCGCATTTCGCGTTCCAGTGCGGCTATTGCACGCCGGGCTTCCTCAACGAAGGCCAGGTTCTGCTCGAGCGGCTGGCCAAGACGCCGATCGCGCGCTCCGAACTCGAGACCACGATTGCCGAGGCGCTCGACGGCCACATCTGCCGCTGCACCGGTTACATCAAGTATCACGAGGCGGTGCGGGACGTGATCCTCGCGGATGCGCCGCGCTACCTGATGGCCAGCAAATGAGCGGGCCCGCACGATTCGACACGCGGCTGCTGCTGTCCGGCGCCGCCGCTGCCGTCATCTCGAGCATGATTGCGGGATATGCGTTTTCCCAGACCGCGCCGGACAAGCTGGCCGCGCCGGAGAGCTTCGCGGCGATCAGCGACACCAATGCGCGGTCCGCAGCCATCTTCACGGAACTCGGCAAGGTGCTGATGCATCCGCGCTGCATCAACTGCCATCCGGCCACCGACCGGCCGCGTCAGGGCGATCAGGGCCGGCTGCATCAGCCGCCAGTGACCCGCGGCGCTGACGGCCACGGCACGCCGGCGCTGCGCTGCTCGAACTGTCACAAGGATGCCAACTTCGAGCCCGGCCGCGTACCCGGTCATCCGGAATGGCACCTCGCGCCGCGCGACATGGGGTGGGAAGGCAAGACGATTTCCGAGATCTGCCTGCAGATCAAGGACAAGGCCCGGAACGGCAATCGCGAGGTCGAAGAACTCGTCGCGCATATCGGCAAGGATACGCTCGTCGGCTGGGCCTGGGCGCCGGGTGCCGGTCGAACCCCTCCCCCCGGCTCGCAACGCGAAGCCGGCGCCTTGGTGCAGGGGTGGGTGAACACCGGGGCGGTGTGCCCGTAGCGATGATATCCGTGCAAATCGCCGGATAAGCGGAAAATCCGCGACGCCCGTCAGCAATGGCCTGACTGAACGCGCAGCATTCGCTGCAACGCGAACGTATGAGACGTTCGATCGTTGATCCGGGCGCGCCGCACCGACCGAACAAACCGGCTTGCCCCGCCAACGAGGAATCGCGCCGCACTCGCGATGGAGATAGGCGATGATGGGAACCGTCCTTCACGGGCCGCGAGACGTGCGTTTCGAGCAAGTTCCGGAGCCCGAAATCCTTCATCCGACCGACGCCATCATCCGGCTGTCGGCAACCTGCATATGCGGCTCCGACCTGTGGCCCTATCGCGGCCTGAACGATGTGCCGGAGCCGATGGCGATGGGACATGAATATTGCGGCGTTGTCGTCGAGGTCGGCAGCGCGGTTACGTCGGTCAAGCCCGGCCAGTTCGTCGTCGGCTCATTTGTCCTGTCCGACAACACCTGTCCGCATTGCCTGTTCGGCTTTCAGTCGTCGTGCCAGCAGCGCGAATTCATGACCGGAGCGCAGGCGCCGCTCGCCCGCATCGCGCTGGCCGACGGCACGCTGGTCGCGACCTCGGAACTGCCACCCGACGATCTGATCCCGAGTTTGCTCGCGACCTCGGACGTCCTGGGCACCGGCTGGTATGCCGCCGATGCGGCACGTGTCCGGCCGGGCGTGACCGTCGTCGTGGTCGGCGATGGAGCGGTCGGTCTCATGGGAGTCCTTGCCGCCAAGCAAATGGGCGCGGGACGGATCATCGCGATGAGCCGCCACAAGACGCGCCAGGATCTGGCGCTGGAATTCGGCGCGACCGACATCGTCACCGAGCGCGGGGATGCGGGCGTGGCGCAGATCAAGAGGCTGACCAACGACGTCGGCGCCGAATCGGTGCTGGAATGCGTCGGCATGAAGGAATCGATGTTCCAGGCCTTGGGCTGCGCCCGTCCCGGCGGCTCGATCGGCTATGTCGGCGTGCCTCACGGCGTGGAGTTCGACGGCGAGCAGCTTTTCTTCGCGCAGAAGGACATGCTGGGCGGCCCCGCGCCGGTGCGTCGGTTCCTGCCGCATCTCATGGACCTCGTGCTTGCGCGCAAGATCGATCCGGGCAAGGTGTTCGATCTGCAGCTGCCGCTCGCCGATGTCGCGGAAGGCTATCGCGCGATGGACGAGCGGCGCGCGATCAAGACGCTGTTGCGCGTGTAGCGCGGAGTGCACGGCCCCGCTCACGGCGGCGCTGGGCGATCCGGGATGGTGCCGATCCGCGGTGGCCTCCGCCCTGTCCTTTTCTGAGCTATGTCATTTCACGAGCATGGATGCCGCCTTACGCTCACCCTGCGGCTGTTCAGTGCGAATGCGTGGCACTTCTGAGCCGAGGTAAAAGGGCCCTCATTCATGAAGCGCGCAAAGATTGTATTCTGGGCCACACTGGCTCTGATCGTTGTGCTCTGGCTCGCGATCGATCCGGGCGCGCTGCGGCCGTCAGGGTTCTTCGCGCTGCGCGGGTCCATGGTTCAGCTCACCGGCCTGCTGGCGATGACCTGCATGAGCCTCGCGACGATTCTTGCTCTGCGGCCGCGATGGCCGGAGCGGTGGATCGACGGCCTCGACAAGATGTACCGCCTCCACAAGTGGCTCGGCATCGGCGGACTCGTGCTCGCGATCGTCCACTGGCTGTGGTCGCAAGGTCCGAAATGGGCGGTCGGATTTGGCTGGCTCGCGCGCCCGGAGCGCGGGCCGCGACCGGTCTCCGCCAATATGGTCGAGGAGGCCTTGCGGTCCTGGCGTGGATCGGCCGAGGGCATCGGCGAATGGGCCTTCTACGCGGCGGTACTGCTGATCGCGGTCGCGCTGATCGAGCGCATTCCCTACCGGCTCTTCTACAAGACGCATCGATGGCTGGCGGCGGTCTACCTGGTGCTGGTCTTCCATACCGTCGTGCTGATGAATTTCCGCTATTGGGCGTCGCCCCTCGGCTTCGTCATGGCGATCCTTCTCGCTTACGGGACATGGGCGGCACTCGTCGTGCTCGCGCGCCGTGTCGGTGCGGGCCGCAAGGTGCGCGGGACGATCACGCGGCTGCAGTATTTTCCGAGTCTGCGCGTGCTCGAGGGCGAGATCGCAACCGCGCAGGGCTGGCCCGGACACAAGTCCGGACAATTCGCCTTCATCACGTCGCACGAAGCCGATGAGGCACATCCCTTCACGATCGCTTCGGCCTGGAATCCGTCCGATCGCCGGCTGACGTTCATCACCAAGGAGCTTGGCGACTACACGAAGCGCCTGCCAGACGTGCTGCAGGTCGGGCAACCGGTGAAAGTCGAAGGCCCCTATGGCTGCTTCACCTTCGATGACGGCCGGGCACGGCAGATCTGGATCGGCGGCGGCATCGGCGTCACCCCCTTCATTGCCCGCATGAAGCAACTGGCGATGGATCGGCAGGCCTATCCCAGCCGGCCTCACCCGCAGGCAATCGATCTGTTCCACACCACGGCTGACTGGAGTGATGAGGCCATCGCCAAGCTGACGGGGGATGCGAAGGCATCAGGCGTACGCCTCCACGTGCTGCACGATCCGCGTGATGGCCTGCTCACCGGCGAGCGCATTCGCGCCACGGTGCGCGACTGGAAAGAGGCCAGCGTCTGGTTCTGCGGCCCGACTGGATTCGGAGCTGCGCTGCGGGAGGACTTCGTCCGTCACGGCCTGCCGGACGAACGCTTCCACCAGGAGCTGTTCGCGATGCGGTGAGCGGCACAATGGGACTTTATGCTGGAAGCGCTTCAAGCTCCGCCGCCGAACAGGCCACCAATCAAATGCCAGCCTGCTGGCGCGGGGCGCAGTTTCAGCGGGCTGGTTCGGCGGAACTGGTTGCAGATGCGCGTGCTATCAGTGACGCAAACCGTTCCTGATCTCGCGCTCCCAAGAAAACAGTATTCGTTGCTCCGGTATCGCCTTCAATGAGGCTCCGCTTGTTGAAGCGGTACGGCTTGAGCCCATACTCCGCAAGTAGCGCGACGACTAATTCGCTGGGCGTCTCCACGATTGTTATGGGCTGTGATCGGCTGAAGGTTTCCCGACCGCCTTTCACTACCTGTAGTTCAAAACCTTGCACGTCTATCTTTACGATGTCCGGAGACAAACCAAGGGAATCAAGAGTCGCAGCCTGAACTTTATACTCCTCGACATCGAGCTTGGAGCGGTCGAATCCTGCAACGCGCTCCTCGTTGAGCCACTCTTCGGCGCTTGCCCGGTCCAGCGACGCGAGACCGTCATAAATGAACCCGCGATAGCGGGGCACGAACAGCTGGAACTCGCCAGGCACGTCCGAGAGTGCTGTTTCCAAGACCGTGATTTCTTCATTTGACTGGTATCGGGCCTTAAGCCTCTTTGCCAGATACGGATTGGGCTCAATGCATACAATCCTCTTAGGTGCGCATGTTCGCCGCAAAGCCTCGACAGATTGGCCCCAGTTCCCACCAATGTCGATTGCCAATGTCACCTTGTTCAAGTGCGACAGAAGATGAAATTCATCCTCCATTTTCAAGCCGAAGTATTTCGTCAGCAGAATGTACGACTCGAACTTCGCACGCCGTACAAATGGGAAATGAGCTTGAACGGCCCGGAGGATCGGATACAGCCTAACCAAGCTCATTGAGTTGCCTCAAGATTTGAGCACGGAATTAGCGCATGCGTCGCTTAGCGGAGAGCCGGCATCGATAGGCAAACAGATCCGGGTTTGCCGGAGGCTCCAACTCTTGAGAGACTGGAGCCATGAAGAAGCAGACACCGAATCGGGAACCACCTCTTAGCTGGTATCCGGCTCTTTCACGACAACGGCCATATAGCGCAAAATCATTGTGGCCGGATTGCGCCGCTGCGGCGCAATTCGGCCACGGAGGAGAAGGTGGCGACGTTCGTTGCGCTCATGCGCCAGAACGCGCTCGGGGAGACCCGCTTTCCGATGCGCCTGGCTGCGGGCGGTCATCGACAAGGTGGACGTGGACGATAGCGAAATAGGAATCCACAGCCGCAGGAACCGGCCTGGAGCGCCTTGTTTCGGCTGGCGGCGCCGCTCCGGCTGGAGTGCCCGGTTCTATGTTTGGGAAATGGCGCGCCCGAAAGGATTCGAACCTCTGACCCCCAGATTCGTAGTCTGGTGCTCTATCCAGCTGAGCTACGGGCGCGTGATCACGTGAGAAACGGCCTGAGCACAAACCACCCCGCCCCGGATGCGATCCGGTCAGCGGCGAGTTCGGACGTGCCAGGACGTAAGGCCGACGCGATGGCGTCTAGCTATCGTTCCGCTTCCCGGATGGCAAGGCTTTTCGCCGGGATATTCGCCCCTCAGGCGCTGACCCGCTCTTCCCGCCAGGAATCCAGATCGACCGCCTGATCCGGGATGCTGAGATGGAAGGTTGCACCGATGGTGCCTTCCACCAGACGGATCTCCCCGCCATGGGCGCGAACCAGTTCGGCCGCAATCGCGAGCCCGAGCCCGGTTCCGCCCGGCCGCGCCGATCCGGAAAAGGCCTGGAACAGATGCTCCCGCGCCCGCGGCGGGAAGCCCGGCCCGGTATCGGAGACCTCGATCACGACGACGCCACCCTCGCGCCGTCCGGTGACGCGGATCTGGTCCCTCAGCGGGTTGTTCGGCGCGCGCGCCTCCAGCGCCTGCATGGCGTTCCGGGTCAGGTTCAGCAGCACGCGGAACATGTGATCGTGGTCGGCATCCATCTCCAGCCCGCGCTCGATCGAGACGATCCAGCCGAGATCGCTGCCGGCGCCGATGCCGAGCGTCTCGCGCACCTCCTCGACGAGCGGCTCGACCGGAACCATCCGGCGGTCGGGCGGGGCTTCCTGCGCGCGGCCATACGACAGGGTCGACTGGCAGAATTCGATGGCGCGCTCGAGCGTCCGCACCAGCTTCGGGGCGAATCGCTGCACCCGCGGGTCGCGCACGCTCGACAATTGATCGGAGACGAGTTGCGCCGAGGCCAGCATGTTGCGCAGGTCGTGGTTGATCTTGGAGACCGCGAGCCCCAGCGCCGCAAGGCGCGAGCGCTGATGCAGCATCGAGGTGAGGTTGCTCTGCATCGAGGCCAGTTCGCGCTCGGTGACGCCGATCTCGTCGTTGCGCTTGGACACCCTGATGGTCCGCGACGGGTTCTCCGGATCGGCGCGGAACGCCATGATGTTGCGGGTGATCCGCCGCATCGGCCGCACGAACATGAAATGCAGCGCCAGATACACCAGCGCGAGCGTCGAGGCCGAGATGATCAGCGACGCAATCAGCACGTTGCGCGAGAACCGCAGCATGGCCTGCTGCAGCGGTTCGTTGCGGATCAGGATTTCGAGAAACTCGCCGTCGCGCGGCGCCGCCCCGATCACCCGCAGGATCGTATTCTTGGGGTCGAACAGCCCGTGATAGGCGCCGGCAATCGCATCCATCCAGCCTACCTCGCGCAGGTCGAAGTTACGATGGATTTCGGCCGGCATCTCGGTCATGGCGAGCAGGCGCCGCGTCTGGCCGGTCTTCATCACCATGGCCTGCGCGCCGATGCTCGACAGGATGTCGCGCGCGACGTCCTCCGGCACCATGCCACTCGGCGCGGCATACAGAACGAGCGCCGCGGTCCGCGCAGCAGCCATCCGGTCGTTCAGCCAGTTGAGACGGAAGGTGGAGACCGACGGGACATAGATCAGCACCTGCGCGATCATGATGAACAGGATCGTCAGCACCAGCAGCTTGCCGGAAAGGCCGAACCGCGGCACGCGCATTGGACCTTTATCGTCCAGATCGGTCATTTGATGCTTGCCTAACGGGCTCAGCGGCAATGTGGCGAGCCTTCGTATAGGCCCATGATGCGGCGGGAGCATGAACGCGTCAAACCGGGCGCAAAAGTGGCAGGGTTACAACTCTATTAATAGTTAACGCCGGGGATGGACTTCGAGGTTGCACTTTCCACTCAGGCGGACACGGCCGCCGCAATGACCACCTGGCGTTGATCGCCCCTGGGCGCAGCTGGCGCAGACGGCGTGATTTCGCAAGGCCATGCGCTTTTCGCGCGATGGCCAAGGA
>JAEWHY010000423.1 GCA_023387555.1 Pseudomonadota bacterium | reverse complement strand
GATGAAAGACAGCCCGGTCGGCACCCGGATCGTGTTCGGAGGGATCACGATTTCGCTGGTGATCGGTCTGTCGAGCCAAGAGACGGCTACGAATGCGCTGGCGGAGCTTGGGATGGACAAGCTGCGCCTGAAGAAACCGGTTCTGCATGGTGATACGCTTTACGCGATCACCGAGGTCCTGGAAGTCTCGCCTTCGGACCGCGAAGATGCCGGAATCGTGCGCTTCCGGCACATCGGCGTGAACGAGAAGGACGAAATTGTGTTCGAGGGCGAACGCAGCGTTCTGATCAAGCGTCGCGAATTCTGGGCCGATAAATGATCCCTTCCAGCGGTTTCGGCGCGCTTTGCGGCGTGGTCGTGCTCGACATGACCCGCATGCTGTCCGGTCCCTACGCGAGCATGCTGTTTGCGGACCAGGGCGCCACCGTGATCAAGGTGGAGCCGCTGTTCGGCGACGATACGCGCAAGCTGCATCCGTTTCCGAAGGCCGAGGGCGAGCTGGAATATGGTGCTTATTATCAGAGCATCAACCGGAACAAGCTCGATATCGCCATCGACCTGAAGCAGGAAGAGGGGCGGGATATCATCGTTCGACTGGCGAAGAAGTCGGACATCCTGCTCGAGAATTTCCGCGTCGGCGTCATGGAGCGCATGCAGCTGGCCTACGAGCAGCTGCGGGAGATCAATCCGCGGCTGGTCTATGCCGCCATTCGCGGCTTCGGTGATCCGCGTACAGGGGCCAGTCCGTATCGCGACTGGCCGGCCTATGACATCGTGGCTCAGGCGATGGGGGGCGTTGTCGGCATTACCGGCCCGAAAGGCGGAATCCCGACCAAAGTGGGCCCCGGCATCGGCGACACGATCCCGGCGATCTTCTGCGCCTTTGCGGCTTTGTCTGCACTCCATCATGCGCGTGCGACCGGCAAGGGTCAGTTCGTCGATGTGGCGATGGTCGATGCCATTCTCGCGATGTGCGAGCGGCCGATCTATCAATATTCCTATCAGGGCAAAGTCGCGGGGCCGGAAGGCAACGGGCACCCTGAATTTGCACCCTATGGCCTGTTCGAGGCCGCTGATGGCTGGGTCGCGATCGGCTGCCCACGCGATGATTTCTGGGCAACCTTCTGCAAGATCATGGGGCGGCATGAACTTGCGACCGCACCCGGCTTCGAAACCATCGCGGCGCGGCGTGACAATGCGGCGGAAGTCAACGCCGTTGTCACTGCCTGGTCGGTCACGAAGACCAAGGCCGAGCTGACGAAACTGCTGGGCGGGATCATTCCCTACGGTCAGGTCAACACCGCCGAGGACTTCAATCGCGATCCCCACATTGCGGCACGCGACATGCTGCGCGAGGTCGAGCATCCCGGGTCCGGGCGGGGCTATGTCATCGCCAACACGCCGATCCGGATGACCGATACGCCCGGTGGCGTAAAATCGCGTGCGCCGCTTCTTGGCGAGCATAGTGACGAGATTCTCCGCTTTGCGGGATACGAAGATGCGCAGATCGCGTCTTTGCGTGATCGCGCGATCATCAAGTGACTGAACATCGAACTGGAGTCGGATCATGAACAGGCCGTCGCGCCCAAGCCGTTTGCGCCGATGCGAACTCGCTGTGCCTGGCAGCAGCGATCGGATGATCGAAAAGGCTGCAGCGATGGATGTCGACATGATCTTCCTGGATCTGGAAGATTCGGTCGCCCCCGCAGAAAAGGACAATGCGCGCGAGCGCGTCATCAAGGCGCTCGGCTCGTATGAGTGGAAGCCGCGCTCGATCTGCGTCCGGATCAACGATCTCGAAACCCCCCATGCCTATCGCGACATCATCGACCTGGTCGAACGCGCCGGCGACAAGCTCGATCTCATCATGGTTCCCAAGGTGCGGCGGGCTGCCGACGTCCAGTGGGTTGACGTCCTCCTCAAGCAGATCGAGGCCCGCACCGGGCTGAAAAAGCGGATCGGCCTCGAGGTTCTCATCGAGGAGGTTGAAGCGATGATGCGGGTCGAGGAAATCGCCGCCTCGTGCGACCGGCTGGAGGCGCTCATCCTCGGCTTCGGCGATTATTCAGGCTCGCAGGGCGTGCCGCTCTACGAACTGATGCGGGACGATCCGTACCCCGGTGATATCTGGCATTACGCGCGCAACAAGGTGGTTGTGGCAGCGCGGGCTTACGGGATCGATGCCATCGATGGCCCGTATTCCAACATCCGCGATGGAGACGCCTACAGGATTGACGCCAATCGCGGCCGGATGCTCGGCTTCGTCGGGAAATGGGCGCTGCATCCCTCGCAGGTTGCAATCGCCAACGAGGTTTTCAGCCCGAAGCCGGAAGAAGTGGCGCGCGCCCGCAAGATCGAGAAGGCGCTGCGCGAAGCGCAGGCCCGGGGGCAGGGCGCCATCGAGGTCGATGGCGAATTCGCAGATGCCGCTTCGATGAGACTTCTGCAGCCGATCCTGGATCTGGCTGCAAAAGTCGGGATGTAGTTGTCGCTTTAGTCCGCCGCGCCGCTGGCGCGGCGGAACTGCGCATTGATCGAGGCGACCGAGTCGATTGCGGCCGGGTCGATCAGAGTGTCGAACAACGCGTCCGCAGCCTCGCGATCGGCGAAGCCCGCGCAGCTGTGGAATTTGTCACGGAGAGTCTCCGTCGTCACCGGATTGCGCGCATGTCCGCGGGCGCGGCGGATCGCGGCGCTCTCGAGCCGTTCGCCAGCCCTGGTGTGGAGCACCACCCGATCCGACGGGGCGAATAAAGGCTCCTCGCCGTCGAGTTCGTCCGACAGGATCAGTTCCGACCGGCTGATCAGCCCCTGAATATCCTGCCGGTTCACATACGCGTCGTTCAGGTCGGCCAGCGCGACCTTGCCAGTCAGCAGTGCCGACGCCACCACGAATTCGGCGCTGAAGCGCGCCTCGAGCGCGTCCTTCGGCCGGCTGAAGCGAAGCGCCAGCGCTTGTCCGCGACCGATATGGATCTGCAGCTTCTCGATCGAGTCGGCGGGCGGATTGAAGCGGTCGCGCAGGTCGAGCGCGGCATCGATGCTTCGCTGCGCCGCGTGGCAGACCGGATGCAGCTTGATGTTCAGTCCCTCGCGTTCGATCGCCCAGCGTTCGCCAAACCGGGGCTCGGTATCGACATCGATCCGGCCGGCCGGCGCGAAAGCGGCAAGGAAGCCGAGGCGGTTTTCGAAACCATCCTCCGCGGCGGTCATGCCCCGCGCTGCGTAGCGCGCCGCGACGATTCCGTTCTGCACGGCGCGGCCAACCTGAAGGTGCTTGGCCAGACTTCCGAAGTTGGCGACGATCCCTGACGACATGCTGGCTGCGAGCGAAAGCGCGGAACGCGTCTGCGTGGGATCGAGTGACAGAAGGTTGCAGGTGGCCGCCGCCGTCGCGATGGGGCCGAAGATCGCAGTCGGATGCAGTCCCTTGGCGTGGAGCGGATCGAGCTGCCGGCCAATCAAATCCGCCCAGATTTCGTAACCGGCCACGTAGGCGGCAATCATTCGCTTGCCGTCGGCGCCGGTCGCTTCGCCCATGGCGAGGATTGCGGGGACGAGCACCGCGCTTGGGTGTCCCGACAGGCCGGTATCGTCGAAATCCAGAGCGTGTGCGGCGGCACTGTTGATCAACGCCGCCACGTCGGCGCGAGCAAACCTCTGATCGAACAGGATCGCGGCTTCGCCGGATGGCTGAATGTCTTCGATGCCGTTGAGCAGTTCGACGACCGGCTCGCGCTGTCCGGCAGCGATGACAGCGACGCAATCGGCAAGGCCGAAGCCGACCGTCGTCACCGCGCTTGCGGGCAGATCCCCGAAGGTCAAAGTCGCGGCAAACTGTGCCGCCTGTTGCGTCAATTGCACCATGATGTTTCCGCCCCAAACTTGCTGCCCGGATCATAGTCGCCGAACATGGGGCTGCCACGGACTGATGGATATATCACGGCTATGATATCAAGTTGGCTGCTTTGCCGCCGTCTCATAATCCGTTGACATGACTGGGCAAAGGCGGAACGTTTATCATCGGGGCCGGATCGCAAGATCGTGCCCGTGCAGGCGTTTGGGAGCCGATTTTATGCTGGTCGATTTCTTTTCTGTCGCTTCCCGCAAGGTTGCTGTCGCAGCCGTTGCGATAACGGCGACCGTTCTTTGTAGTGTTCCTGCCGTCGCCCAATCCAACTTCCCCTCACGCCCGATATCGCTGATCGTCGGCTATCCGCCCGGCTCCTCGAGCGACACCCTCGCACGCACGATTGGAGAGAAAATGGCTGCGTCGATGGGGCAGCCCGTTGTTGTGGAGTCCAAGCCCGGCGCGAGCGGTAATGTCGGCACCGCGTTCGTGGCGCGGTCAGCTCCGGACGGCTACACCCTCCTGCTCAGCACCGACAATCCGATCACGACGAACGTCCATCTCTTCAAGGAACTGGGATTCGATCCGGTCAAGGATTTCACCCCGCTTTCGATTGCCGCGACCAATATCATCTGCGTGGTCGGGGCTCCGAATTTTCCGCCGAATACGCTCCCGGAGGTGATTGCCTATGCCAAGGCCAACCCCGGCAAGGTCACCTTCGCCACCTCGGGCATCGGATCGCCGCATCACCTGATCGGTGAGTCGATCAAGACCCGTGCGGGCGTCGATCTCGTTCATGCCGCTTATCGCGGAGGCGGGCCGGCTCTCGCTGACGTGCTGGGCGGCCACGTGCAGATGGGCGTCGTCAGTCTCTCCGCCGCGCTGCCGTACATCGGAACGGGCAAGTTGAAGGTCTACGCCATCTCGGAGCGCGAACGCTATCCGTCCATTCCCAACATCCCGACGATCGCGGAAACTCTGCCGGGCTTCCACCTGACGTCGTGGCTGGGATTTGTCGTGCCGTCCGCCACTCCGGCCGACATCGTCGCCAAGCTGAACGCCGAAGTGGTCAAGGCTCTGAAGAATCCGGATGTCGTGAAGCGACTGACCGGAATGGGACTGACCCCGGTTGGCAATTCGGTCGAAGAGGCAAAGAAGATGATTACCGAGGACCTCAAGCTCCGGGGCGACATCGTCAGGGCCGCCAACCTGCCGATGCAATAGGTCATTCGGCCCCGTTCGCCTTCATGGTTCAGATCTCGGAAACTGTGGAGTTCGATCGCGCTGATTCCGTGGTCTGGCCCCTTCTGGCGCAACCTGAGATGGTCGCCTCCTGCATCCCGGGAGCGGCCATACAGGCCGCCGACGATGGGACTTATGCGGGGACGATGTCGGTCAAGTTCGGGCCGACAACGGTGCTGTTCAAAGGCCAGTGCAGCATAACCTACGACCACGACAATAAGGTCTGCACGATCGAAGGCCGCGGGATCGACGGGCGGGGTGCGTCCCGGGCACTCGCACGCGGGACGGTCCAGCTGAAGCCATTGTCGCCGTCGACATGCGTGATGACCCTGCAGGGTGAGTACAGCGTCAACGGGCCGCTGCAGGATTTCGCCAATGCCGGCGGCGTGCATCTGGTGCGCGCGCTGTTGCAGGAGTTCTCGCAAAATCTGGTCACGATGACGGCGCCGGGCGAGCAGGCTGCGGCCAATTCTCAGCCCGCCAGACCTATCAGTGCATTTTCTCTCATGTGGAAATCAGTCGTGCTTGCGTGCCGGTCCTGGATCGGAGCGGGTGCCAGGAGACAGTGATGAAGGATATTCCCGGCTATCGCGCGCTGGCCGAGGCGTTCAAGGCCGAAGGCACCGAGGTGGTGTTTGGATTGATGGGCGACGCCAACGCCCATTGGACGATCGCCATGAAGGACGTGGGCGCCACGGTGATCCATGCACGCCATGAACATAGCGCCTGCGGCATGGCCGACGGCTATGCCCGCGCGACCGGCAAGGTCGGTGTTGCCAGTGTGACGTGCGGCCCCGGCTTCACGCAGATCATGACATCGCTCGCCATTTCCGCGCGGGGCCGAATTCCGGTCGTGGTCATGGCAGGCGATACCGCGAGCAACGTGGCCTTTCACCTGCAGCAGATCGACCAGGCGCCGCTTACGCTCGCGACCGGGGCACGTTTCATCCGCGTCAAACACGCCGATCGTATCCTGGGCGATGTTCGCGAGGCCTTCTATACCGCGCGTCACGAAAACCTGCCGGTTGTCCTCAGCGTTCCGATCGACATTCAGAAGCAGATGTTTCCGTGGATGCTCGACTACGAGCCCTCCACCGCACTGCTCCCGAAGCAGCAGCGCGTTCAGCCCGATCCCGCCATCGTCAAACAGGTGGTGGACATGATCGAGACAGCCGAACGTCCGATTGTGATCGCCGGCCGTGGTGTCCTGAAATCCGGCGCGGCGGACGCCTGCGTCGCGCTCGCAAGGCAGGCCGGCGCGATGCTCGGCACGACGCTGCTGGCCAAGGGGATGTTCGATACCGATCCATTCGGGATCGGCATTTCCGGCGCCTACGCGACCAATGTCGGCCGTGGGTTCTACGCCGAGAGCGATTTTGTGCTGGGCGTCGGCGCCAGCATGAGCTTTTTCACGAGTGAAGCTGGCTACATGTACCCGAACGCCCGTGTCGTACAGATCGATCAGGCTCCGAACGGGCTTTATCAGGGGCTGCGCACCGCCGACCTGCATATGCAGGCGGACGCGAAGGCCGGGGTCGAGGCCGTGCTCGCCGAGCTTCGGCAGCGCGGAATCAGCAAGGCTGGCTGGCGCAGCGACGACAATGCGAAGCGCATTGCTGCAGACACGCTCGACCGCAAGCCGTTCCCGGTCGCACCGAACACGGTCGATCCTAGAGAGGCCTTGCTAGAACTCGACAAGGTCATCCCGCAGGACTGGGACATCGTCTGTGGCAGCGGTCACAGCTTCCACTTCGTGACGTCGCATCTGCGCGGTCGTGCTGCGGAGCGCTACCACGTGATCTCCGATTTCGGCTCGATCGGCCAGGCGCTCACCGCGGCCATCGGTGTTGCCGCCGCCCGCAACGACGGCAAGGTCCTGCTCCTGCAGGGCGACGGCAGCCTGCTGATGCATATCCAGGAGCTGGAGGTCATCAAGCGGCAGAAGATCCGCTTGTTGATTGGTGCTTTGAATGACGGAGCCTATGGTTCTGAAGTTCACATGCTCCGCGGTCAGAAGATGGACGAGTCAGAAGCGATTTTCGGACTGACCGATCTTGCGGCGATCGCCGCAGGCTTCGGTTTGAAGTCCGCAAGCGTGACGCAGCTTGGCCAGTTCGAGCGGTTGTTCGGTGAACATCAGAAATCAGGTGAAGCCGGCTTCTGGGATATCCGCATCGCGGATATCGCATCCGCACAATACCGGCGGCTGTTCTACGGCGAACACTGACGCCTGCGTATTCCCTGCTGGCCTGCTCCTGACCCGCGCTCGCCTGAGTGCGGGAAAGGTCCGACGTGCCCGAAACGATGACGGATATTCACGACAAGCCAATCTTTAACGATCGATAAGGCGCGAGCGTTCGGAAAGACGACGCTCGCGGCCCGCGCCGCACATCACGACCGCGAAGCGACGTTTCCGATCCAGAACTTCCGCGACATGCATGCCGAGGGTCTGCTCCGGATCTGCTGCGCTCGCGGTAAAAGCGATCCGGACCTGCGGCGGCCAGGCCATGCTCAAGACCTGGCCACTGGAGCGCATCTATCGGCGACAGCCGCTGCGGCGCGCTGATGCTGCCATGGACCGCCGAAATCTGCATGGATCGGCTTGGGCGAGAGACGCTCTATGATCCGGGCGAGCGGGACTGAGTCGATAAGCAGGTTGCCGCGCCTGCGCTCGCGGAACCCGGCGGTGACGCGATCGCGGTCATTGGCGTCCGCCCCTCGATGGAATCGCGGGGTGCGGTGGAGGTCCGGTCGGGCAGCGCTCTGTTCCGCCAAGTGGTGCGGAGCAAGGCCGAATATACATACATTCGGCCTTGATTCATGCCCGAGTAAGGTAACTTGCTACCAAAAATCCGACGGGCCGCGTTGACTTCCGCACCGCATAACCCTAGTTTCCGCGCCGACCCGGGCCGCGCTTGCGCGGCCATTTTTGATGCGGCCACATGGCCGCCCGACTTGAGAACGGCCATGAAAGTCCGCAATTCCCTTCGCTCACTGCGCGCCCGTCACCGCGACAATCGCCTCGTGCGCCGCAAGGGCCGCGTTTACATCATCAACAAGACCCAGAAGCGCTTCAAAGCGCGCCAGGGATAAGGCGCGACGCGCCGGTTGGCGCGTTTTCACGCAGGCGTGACCCCTTTGCAGGCTTGCCCGGCTGGCCCGGCGGCTTAAGCTTGGGGACATGCAGACGCTCCGTTTCCGGATGAGCTTTTTCCGGGCAGCCGCGATTGCGCTGATCGGCGCGCTCGGCCTGCCGGGGGGAAATGCTTTGGCTCAGCAGGAGCGGGCTCCGGATCGGTCCGAGAGCTTCGCCGAGCCACCGGCCACTCTTCCGAGGGTGCCCCGCGGCCAGGATCTGGAATTCCTGTTCGGCGCCCTGAAGGCGGCCCCGAGCCCGGAGGCCGCGAAGGCAGTGGAAGGCCGGATCTGGGCGGTGTGGATGGCCTCGCCGAGCGACACCGCAATGCTGTTGATGAGCCGCGTTCGCCGTGCGGTCGACGCGAAGAATCTCGATCTCGCGGTGAAACTGCTCGATTCGATCGTCGTGTTGCGGCCTGACTATGTCGAGGCCTGGAATCGGCGAGCGACCCTGCATTTCATGCGCAAGGACTACACCCGATCCCTTGAGGACATCCGTCAGACGCTGGCCCGTGAACCGCGCCATTTTGGAGCGCTCGCGGGGCTCGGGATGATCATGCAGGAACTCGGCGAGGATAAGCGCGCGCTCGAGGTCTATCGCAAGGCGCTCGAGGTCAATCCCCACATGCCGCGTCTTCCCGAACTGATCAGATCGCTGACCGAGAAGGTCGAAGGGCGCGGTATCTGACCGGCCGTGCCTTCCTCACCGCAGGGCGGCACTGTCGCTGCTTGGTCGGCTGATCGGATCCGGTCTCAGGTATCGGAGGTCTCCGAGCCGACGAAGGCAATGCGCAGCATATTGGTCGCGCCCGGGGTGCCGAGCGGCACTCCCGCGACGATGATCACCCTGCGGCCGGCTTTCGCAAAGCCGTCGGCAAAGCTGATGCGGCACGCGCGTTCCACCATGTCGTCCTGATCGTGCGCATCTTCCGCCACGACGCAATGCACGCCCCACACGAGGGACAGGCGCCGTCCGGTGGACACATTGGGCGAGATCGCGACCACAGGCGGCTGCGGGCGCTCGCGTGCGACCCGGAACGCGGTCGAGCCGGAAAACGTCCAGCAGATAATGGCCGACAGATCGAGCGTCTCGGCGATCTGGCGCGCCGCGGCCGCAATAGCGTCGGCGCCGGTCGCCTCCGGCTCGGCGCGCTGCGCCTGGATGACACCGCGATAGGTCGGGTCGCTCTCCACCTCTTCGGCGATCCGGTTCATGGTGGCGACCGCTTCGACGGGGTATTGCCCGGCCGCCGATTCCGCCGACAGCATGATCGCATCGGCGCCTTCGAACACCGCGACGGACACGTCCGACACTTCGGCGCGGGTCGGCACCGGACTCGTGATCATCGATTCCAGCATCTGCGTCGCGACGATCACCGGCTTGCCGGCGCGGCGCGCAGCGCGCGTGATCTGCTTCTGGATGCCCGGCACCTTTTCGAGCGGCAATTCGACTCCAAGATCGCCGCGCGCGACCATCAGTGCGTCGGATGCTTCCATGATCTCGTCGAGGCGCGTGACCGCCTGCGGCTTCTCGATCTTGGCCATGATCATCGCGCGGCCGCGCGTGATCTTCCTGGCTTCCGCGATGTCTTCCGGCCGCTGGATGAACGACAGCGCCAGCCAGTCGATTCCGGCATCGAGGGCGGCTTCGAGATCGGAGCGATCCTTCGGCGCCAGCGCGGAAAAGGGCAGCATCGTTTCCGGCAGGCTCACGCCCTTGCGGTCGGACAGTTTGCCGCCGACCTCGACCTCAGTCGTCAGTCGGCCGGGCTCTGCCCCGGTGCAGCGCAGCCGGACCTTGCCGTCATCGAGCAGGAGAGTCTGGCCCGGCTTTGCGGCTTCGAGAATCTCGGGATGCGGCAGGTGGACGCGCTTCGCATTTCCTGGCGCGACATCGGAGTCGAGCACGAAGGTGTCGCCCTTGTGCACCATGACCGAGCCGCCCGCGAACGTACCGAGCCGCAGCTTCGGGCCCTGCAGGTCGACCAGAATGCCGATCGGACGGCCGGACTCCCGCTCGACCGAACGGATCATCGCGATCAGCTCGCGCATGCGCTCGTGCGAGGTGTGGCTCATGTTGATGCGAAACACATCGGCGCCGGCGTCGAACAGACGTCTGATGACATCGCGGTCCGATGAAGCCGGGCCAAGCGTTGCGACGATCTTGGTCCGGCGCTGCCGTCTCATCGTCGAGGACTTCCCGTGTTTGAAGGTGGTGACAGATTGAGAGGCGAGCGCGTGCCGGTTTGCGGCAGGGTAAATGAGGGGCTGCCGGGCGTCAGCGGCGATTGATCCGAGGTTTCGGTCAGTTGCACGGTCCAGGATCGCTGCTCGCCGGTATCGACCTCGAAGAAGCCGGTCCGGTCAAAGCCGCGCGCCAGACAGTCTTCGGTTCCTCGGATCGTGAATTCCTTCTCGCGCGAACACATGAATGCCTTGCCGGACCACTCTCCACCGCGGTCATAGTCAATCGCATAAACATAATAATATCGTGCGACGAGATTGCCGCGCAGAAGCGTCTCACAGGAGCGAGGCCCAAGGTTCCACCAGCCCTCGGTCACCCAGCCCTCATTATCCTTGTAGCCCAGTGCGATCCCGACCTTGCCGCTGGTGTTGTTGCACATGCGGAAATCGGCGGCGGCGCGGTCCGGGACAGCGCTGAGCAGCGCCAGCGCAAGCGCAAGCTTGCAGGCGGCGGCTGTGCCGAACCGGCGATAATGCGTGAGAAAAGCCAATCGGATCACGGTCGTCAGATCAGTCCATCGGGCGCCGGAAACGAGCTAAGTTGCTGTTCTGCCGCAAATTTTTCAGGCCGTATCAACGTCGTCCACCATGATCGCACGGAAATCATTCACGTTGGTAAAGGTCGGTCCCGGCGAAATAAGGTCATTGATAGCAGCAAAAAAAGCTGTCGAATTGTTGTCGGCGAGGCAATCCGCCGGAGCAAGACCCACGGCGCGGCCCCGTGCGGCGCTTTTTCCGTCGACATAGGCCCCGGCGGGATCGTCGGCCGATCCGGCGCCGCCGTCGGTGCCGTCGGTATCGCCGGCCAGCGCCGCAATGCCGCAGGCGCCGTCCAGTTCCGCGGCGAGCGCGAGCGCGAATTCCTGGTTCGGCCCCCCGCGTCCCTGGCCGCGGATGGTCACGGTGAGTTCTCCGCCGGAGAGGATCACAGCGCGCTGGCCTTTTGCCCTCAGGTCGCGCGCGAGCCTGGCCTGCGCCGCCGCGACCTCCCGGGCTTCGCCTTCGACCCGGTCACCGAGAAAAATGCAGTCAAGGCCGGCCTTGCGGATATCCGCTTCCGCAGCTTTGAAGGCGTCGATCGGTCGGGCCGCCATCAAATACTGCGTTCCGCGAAACGCCGGATCGTCCGGCTTCGGCGATTCGTTTGCGGGGTCGTTCAGCGCCTCGGTCACGGCAGAAGGCAGGTCGAGGCGATAGCGCGCAACGATGGACCGCGCATCCGCGAGCGTGGTCGGATCGGGCACGGTCGGTCCCGATCCGATGACGGCGGGGTCGTCACCAGGCACGTCCGAAATCCCGATGGTGACGAGGGGCGCGGGAAAGGCATTGCGGGCCAGCCGCCCGCCTTTGATGCGCGACAGGTGCTTGCGCACGGTATTGATCTCGCCGATCGAGGCGCCGGAGCGGAGCAGGGCACGCGTCACCGCCTGTTTGGCTTCCAGCGAGAGCCCCGGGGCCGGTGCGATCCAGTTCGCAGACGCGCCGCCGGACATCAGCACGAGAACGAGATCCTGCTCCGTTGCGCTGTCCGCGAGCAGGAGTGTCCTTGCGGCGGCGTCGAGCCCGGCCTGATCCGGCACCGGATGCCCCGCCTCCACCATCTCGACCACACGCAGCGGCCGGCCATAGCCGTGGCGCGCGACTGCGATGCCGGTGAGGCGCTCCTTCGGAAAGCCGCTGCCGAGATAATGCGCTTCGGCGACTTCGGCCATCGAGCCGGCGGCCTTGCCGGCGGCGAGCAGGATCAGTCGCCCGGATCGCGGCGCTTCGGGCAGCAGCGGCGGCAAGCATCGTGACGGATGCGCTGCGGCGATCGCGGTCCCGAACAGGCCTTCGAGAAAATTCCGGTGCGACGTCATGGCAGACTGCCTACTGCTATTTTGCGCGGCCGTGCAATCCAGATCCCGGCGAGGATCAGGATGCCGCCCAGCCATTGCATGGGTGCGAGCGCTTCGTGGAGGATGACCCAGGCGAACAGGGCCGCGGCCACCGCTTCGAGGAAAATCACCAGCGATGAGAAGGGCGCCGGCAACGTGCCGAGCGCGAAAGCCAGCAAGCCCTGGCCGGCGACCTGGGAAATCAGCGCCAGCGCGACCAGCACCGTCCAGCCGTGCGCCGATTGCGGAAGCAGGCGCGGCTCAAGGGCGTAAGCCACCACGAACAGAATGGCGGTCGTGATCGCGGCCGAGATGAAGGACAGCGTCCCGGCCGGCACGTCGCGGCGCGCCACGCGCAGCGCCAGCATGTAGGCGGCGAAGAAAACGGCGGTGACGATGCCGTAGAAGTCGCCGGTCAGCCGCTCCGGCGCGAAGCCGTAGCTGTGGCCGACCAGCGCAGCGCCGCCGAGGAGACACAGCGCAAGGCCGCCGAGCCCGCGCTGCTGGATGCGCTCGCTCAGCAGGAACCAGGCGCCCGCGACGACGAAGAGCGGCGCGGTGGTCGCGAGGAAAGTGGCATTGGCCACCGTGGTGGCCAGGATCGCGAGATGCCAGAAGAACAGGTCGCCAGCGAACATCAGCCCGGACAGCCAGACCGCCCGGTTCGACCAGGCGCGCCGGGCCGTGCGCCTTTCCGTCGCGGCCCAGAGCGCGAGAAAGGGCAGGGCGAGCGCTGTTCGCCAGAACGCGCTGGCGAACGGGCCGACATCGGCCATCCGCACGAACAGGGGCGAAGCGCCCATTGCCACGGCGCCGAGCGCCAGCGCTGCAAGGGCAATACCCTCGCGGCGGCGGTCGGCGCTTGCGGCTGTGAGCGGGGACATGAGACGGCCGGATTGCATTCGGAATGAGCCTTTTATGGTCCCGCCCAATCCAAGTCATCCGAGCAAGTCTCCCGAAGTCACCCATGAACCCGGCCGGGCGGCCGGCGTGATGGTAATTGGGCTCGCACAGCCCTATCTTTTGGGAAAACGACGTACGAGGTTCCAAATGGACGATCAGACCCGCCTTGAGCTTGAGGCCGCCGCCTTCCGCCGCCTGGTCTCGCACCTGCGCGAGCGCACCGACGTGCAGAATATCGACCTGATGAATCTCGCCGGATTCTGCCGCAACTGCCTCTCCAACTGGATGAAGGAGGCTGCCGATCAAAAGGGCATCCCGCTGTCGAAGGACCAGAGCCGCGAGGCGGTCTACGGCATGCCCTACGATGAATGGCGCGCCAAATTCCAGAAAGAGGCCACGCCCGAGCAGAAAGCGGCCTTCGAGAAGTCCCACCGCCATTGATGGCGCCGCGGGCACGGCCTGCCGGACTTTTGACCTTTGCGAATCGCGCACCCCTGCCTAGATTCGGGGCATCGTTAACAACCGAAAGGAGGTGATCCAGTGTCTCATTGTCTATCGCCGCAGACGCGGAAGCTTGTGAACTGGTCCCTCGGCTCGTTCGAGGACGCGGCTGCCTGACAAGGCAGACACGACCAGTCCGCGAAACCGGGCTGCGGTTTGACAATGGAAGGGCCGTCCGCAAGGGCGGCCCTTCTCCTTTTCGGGGCTTCGGGAGAACGCCGTCCCCCCGCCATGCGCCTTTTGCAGACGGGCTTTGTTTTGTTGAAGAAACCGCAATTTTCCGGATGCAAGCCGTTTGATTTTTTGCAATGCAGCAGGCTGCAAACGGGCTTCTGATTAAAATATGAGTGCACTCAACAGGGAACAGGTGCTCTCGGTCCGGCACTGGACCGACTCGCTGTTCAGCTTCACCACCACCCGCAACCCCGGATTCCGCTTCCAGAGCGGGCAATTCGCCATGATGGGCCTCGAGGTCGAGGGCCGGCCGCTGCTTCGCGCCTACAGCATGGCCAGCGCCCACTACGAGGAGAACCTGGAGTTCTTCAGCATCAAGGTGCCGGATGGGCCCCTGACCTCGCGGCTGCAGAAGATCAGCGAAGGCGACACCATTCTGGTTGGCCGGAAGGCGACCGGAACGCTGATCATCGACAATCTGCTGCCGGGATCGCGACTCCTGCTCCTGTCCACGGGCACCGGCCTCGCGCCGTTCGTCAGCCTCATCAAGGACCCGGAGGTCTACGAACGCTTCGACAGCATCGTGCTCGTTCATGGGTGCCGGCAGGTCTCCGAGCTCTCCTATGGCGAGGATGTGGTCGAACGCCTCCGCACCGACGAGGTGTTCGGCGACATGCTGGAAGGCAAGCTGCATTATTACCCGACGGTGACGCGCGAGCCGTTCCGCAATCGCGGCCGCATCACCGACCTGATCTCGTGCGGCAAGCTGTTTGACGATCTCGGGCAGGACCGGCTCTCGATCGAGACCGATCGCGTCATGCTGTGCGGTAGCCCGGCAATGCTGGAAGACCTCCGAATCATGTTCGAGAGCGCAGGGTTTTCCGAAGGCAATCACAGCGATCCCGGCCACTTCGTGGTCGAGAAGGCGTTCGTCGAGCGCTAGCCACAGGCGCGGCGAAATAGCGAAGATTAAAAAAGGACCGCCGCAGGGCGGTCTTTTCTTTGTCGACGCTACGCTGGCAGGGACGAACAGCCGCGGCCCTAAATGGCCGCAAAGACGACATGGGTTGCCGGCATTGTTTCATGTCAGAAAAACGATGCTGCCGCTCTGCTAAGCTTGCGTGGTCCCGCCGCTCAGTTGGAAAGCCCGCATGTCGACCTATGGACTGAACCGCGTCTTCACGCCGCAATCGATTGCGATCGTTGGGGCGAGTCGGAAGCAGTCCTCGCTCGGCGGGGCGGTTTACGCCAACGCGATGGCGGCCGGATTTCACGGCCGCATCGATCCGGTAAATCCCAAATATGACGCGATCGGCGGCCGGCGCTGCTTTGCGTCGCTCGACGAAATCGATGTCGTGCCGGATCTCATCGTGGTCGCGACGCCGGCGCCGACGGTGCCAGCCATCATCGAGGCGGCTGCGAAGCGCCGCGTTGGCGGGGCCGTCGTGATCAGTTCGGGGCTGGGACATGGTGAAGGATCGCTCGCGGAGCGCATGCATGCACCGGCGCGCGCGAGCGGCTTGCGGATCGTAGGTCCGAATTGCCTTGGCGTGATCGCGCCGCATGCCGCGCTGAACGCGAGCTTCGCCGCGGTGATGCCGGAGCGTGGCTCGCTCGCGGTGATCTCCCAGTCCGGCGCGATCGCGGCCGCAATGGCGGAATGGGGCCTGCGCCACGATATCGGATTTTCAGCGATCGTATCGGTCGGTGACCAGATCGATGTCGATGTCGGCGATCTGCTCGACTTCTTTGCGTCCGATCCGCATACCCACGCCATCCTGCTCTATGTCGAATCCGTCAAGGACAGCCGGAAATTCATGTCGGCGGCACGCGCTGCGGCGCGGGTGAAGCCGGTGGTCGTTATCAAGTCCGGCCGTCACGATGAGGGCAAGCGCGCCGCAGCGACCCATACCGGCGCGCTGGCCGGATCGGACGCGGTCTATGATGCCGCATTTCGCCGGGCCGGTCTTTTGCGCGTGAAGGACATGGATGAATTGTTCGCCGCGGCGCAGACGCTCGCCTTTTGCCGTGGCGTCGCAGGCAACCGTCTTGCGATCCTGACCAATGGCGGCGGCTTCGGCGTGCTGGCCGTCGATAGCCTCGTCGATCACGGCTACCGGCCGGCGGAACTGTCCGACGCCACGATCGCGCGTCTTAACGCTGCGCTGCCACCGCTCTGGTCGCATGCCAATCCGGTCGACATCATCGGCGACGCCGATGCGGCGCGCTTCACCGCCGCGCTCTCGGCGCTGATCGAGGATCCGCAGAATGACGCGATTCTTGTGCTGGACGTGCAGACCGCGCTCGCGTCATCGTTCGAGACGGCGAACGCGGTCCGCGACGTCATTGTCACCGAGCGCTCGCGCCGCGTGAATCCGAAGCCGGTGCTGACGTCATGGATCGGTGCGCCGGCGGAGGTCGAGTCGATATTCCGCACCGAGCGCGTGCCGCATTACGACACCGAGATCGAGGCGATCCGCGGATTTTCGCATCTCGCCCGGCGCGCCGATCTGATGCATTCGCTCATGGTGCGCCCGGCCTCGGCGCCGGATGATTTCCAGGGCGACGAGAAAGCAGTGCGGGCGATTGTCGAGGCGGCGCGCGGCGAAGGGCGCGACTGGCTCGACCCGTTCGAGACCGACGCGGTTCTGAAAGCCTATGGCATCCCGTCGGTGCCGCTGCGCAAGGCCGCCGATCCGATGGAGGCCGCGGCGGTGGCCCGCGAATTCATCGCGCAGGGCCAACCCGTCGCGGTGAAGATCCTGTCGCGCGATATCCAGCACAAATCCGACGTCGATGGCGTGAGGCTCAATCTCACGAGCGAAGCCGATGTAAAGGCCGCGGCCGCAACAGTGATGGCGAATGCACGCCGGTTGAGGCCGCAGGCGCGCATTGATGGCGTGTTCGTGCAGCCGATGATCGCGCGCCCGCGGGCGCGCGAACTGATCACCGGCCTTGCCCGCGATCCGATCTTCGGGGCGGTGATTGTGTTCGGCCACGGGGGTGTGGCGGTCGAGATCGTCAACGACAAGGCCATTGCGCTGCCGCCACTCGATGCGCGCGGTGCGGAGGAACTGATCGGCCGAACGCGCATTTCCCGGCTGCTCGACGCGTATCGCAACGTCCCCGCTGCTCGCCGCGACATGGTCGCGGTTGTTCTCGTTCGCATGTCCCAGCTTGCCGCGGATATCCCGGAGATTCTGGAGATCGACATCAATCCGCTGCTCGCGGACGAAGCAGGTGTGCTCGCGCTGGATGCGCGGATCTCCATCGATCCGGCGCCGCTTCCCGCGGATCGCCCGCGTCACGCGCATTTCGCAATCCGTCCCTATCCAAAAGAATGGCAACGCACGCTGACGCTGCGCGACGGACAGCAGGTCGACGTGCGTCCGGTGCGTCCGGAGGACGAAGGCCTTTACGAGGAGTTCTTCCGCCACGTCACCCCGGATGACATGCGGCTGCGCTTCTTCGGCCTGATCAAGGATATCGGTCACGCCTTCATCGCGCGTCTGACCCAGATTGATTACGGGCGCTCGATTGCCTTGCTTGCGCTCGATGAGGCATCGGGCGCCCTGATCGGAGTGGTGCGACTGCATTGCGATCCGGATTACCGCAATGGCGAATATGCCATCCTGCTGCGCTCCGATTGCAAGGGCATCGGGCTCGGCTATGCGCTGATGGAATTGATCATCGAGTATGCGCGCAAGGAAGGCATTGGGCGCATCCATGGCGAGGTCCTGCGCGAGAATGTCACCATGCTCACGATGTGCCGTGAGCTCGGGTTCACCGTCGAGGAGGATCGGGACGATCCCAGTCTGGCCGTTGTGTCGCTCGACCTCGGCCAGCGGCTCGGCTCAGCGCCGGCCTGACCGTAACCATCGCGCGAGCGCTTACCGGCGCGACCAAGGGGGGACGCATCGCATGTCCGTCATCAGGAAGGACGATCGGTCCTCGCAGCAACTTTGATGAGCGCATGATGGCAAGGCCCGCTACACTTGCCGCCTCAGCCCTCATGAAGATTGGTGCGCGATGTCCTGGCCGAACCGCCGTCTCACTGACCTCGTCAAGATCGAACACCCGATCGTGCTCGGACCCATGGCCGGCGCCATCGACCACGAACTCGCCGCCGAAGTCGCGGAGGCCGGCGGGCTCGGCTCGATTCCCTGCGCAATGCTCGATCTCGAACAGATGCGTGACCAGGTCACGAAATTCCGCGCGCGCACAGTGCGGCCGCTCAATCTGAACTTCTTTTGCCATACGCCCGCGGAGCTCAACAATGCACGCGAGGCGGCATGGCGGGAGCGGCTGGCGCCCTACTATCGCGAACTGAAGATCGACCCCGCCGCTCCGGTCCCGACCAGCAACCGCAGGCCTTTCGATGCGGCGATCTGCGATCTGCTGCTCGAACTGAAGCCCGAAGTCGCGAGCTTTCACTTCGGCCTGCCGGAGCCGGCGCTGTTCGAGCGCGTGAAGCGCGCGGGCATCGTCACATTCAGTTCGGCGACGACGGTTGCGGAAGCGCGCTGGCTGGAGGAACGCGGGGTCGATGCGATCATTGCGCAGGGCAATGAAGCCGGCGGCCATCGCGGCATCTTTCTCGGCGAGGATATCGCGACGCAGCCCGGCCTGTTCGCCTTGCTGCCGCAGGTTGCCGATGCGGTGAAGGTCCCGGTGATCGCGGCCGGTGCCGTCACCGATGCGCGCGGAATCGCGGCCGCCTTCATTCTCGGCGCGAGCGCGGTCCAGGTCGGCACGGCATTCCTGTTCTGCCCGGAATCGAAAATCTCGGCGCCCTATCGTGCGGCCCTCAAGTCCGCGCGCGATGACGGCACCGCGCTGACCAATCTGATGACCGGGCGTCCGGCCCGCGGGCTGATGAACAGGCTGATGCGAGAGCTCGGCCCGATTTCGGAGGCGCCCGCCTTTCCGCTGGCGGCCGGGGCTATCGCGCCGCTCCGCGCGAAGGCGGAGGCGGCCGGATCAAGCGATTTCACCCCGCTCTGGTCGGGTCAGGCCGCCGCGCTAGGCGTGGAAATGCCGGCGCGGGCCCTGCTGCAGAAGCTGGCCACGGAGGCGCAGGCCCTGCTGCGGTGAGCAGGCCACACCTGGCAAAATTCCACCGAGTTGTGCGCGCCTGTGGATGACGGGCGCAGCGGGAATGTGGTCTTGACCCTCTGGCGCCCGCTTCCGAAAACAGGTGCCAGACACAAGGAGAAACGTTGCAATGCCCGCCTCCGCCGCCGCTACGAACGAAGACGCCGCATTCAATTTCGCCAAAGATCAGCTGAAGGCCTTCGTTGAGCGGATCGAGAAGCTGGAAGAGGAGAAGAAGGCGATTTCCGACGATATCCGCGATGTTTACGCGGAAGCCAAGGGCAATGGTTTCGACGTCAAGGCACTGCGTCAGATCATCAGACTGCGCAAGATCGAGCCGACCGAGCGCGACGAGCAGGACGCGATCCTGGAAACCTATATGCATGCGCTGGGCATGCTGAGGCCGTAAGGCGGGGCGCAAACGACGGCGCCGGCCTCTGCGGCGCAAATCTTATCGGATCACAGGCCCGTCGCGGACGCGTTCGCGGCTGCGTACGCCTATCAGCGTGCCTCAAAAGGGCTCCGCTCAAAACCTCACCCAGAACAATCGAACTGATTGTCAGCGCAACTGCGCGGTGCGCGGCATGAAAGTCGCCGTGGCGACAAATGCGACAGCCCGACCCTCAAAGCGCCCGTAGGACAAGTTGGATTGCGGTTCGGTGGTAAAGGCCATCACCACCATGGTGGTCGGCGTATGTAGCATCGGCTGAAGGCTGCGGAAATCCGGAGTGCCATAGAGCGTCGTGGTCATGAACCGCTCCACGCTCGGGGTCAGGATCAGCGCCCGCATCCAGGTGCCTTCGAAGCGCTGCTCACCAGCCGAAAGCTTCTTGCGAACCGGCGGGGCGGAATGCACGACCGTTGGGACGTCAGAGCCACCCTTGGACGCGATGGTCGTGTTGGGCGCGATCGCGGCCGGGCGCGCAGCCTGCGTCGCCGGTCTGGCGCGCTGCGGGGCGGGTTCCGGGTCGATGTCCCTCGCATAGGACAGCATCGAATAGGCCTGCTTGCCTTCTCCGTACCCGGGAGGCGCCGCGAAGGGCCCGATGCTGCCGGTGGAGGCATCAAGAGAATCCGGACGGCCGGACCAATAGCCGCGCGACAGGATGATGTCGTTGGGCGTGTTCGCGGCGAGGGTGAAGGCTCCGGCGATCGGTGCCGGCGGGCGCGGCGGATAGGTGCCGGCCGACGCAACCTGCGCCGGGGCGGCTTCCGCGGGCGAGAACGGACGAGGGCGTGGCATCGGGGCTGCGACTTCGGCAGGGGCGGGGGCGGCTGTGGGGGCCGCCGCGGCCGGCGTTTCCGCCTGCGTCCCGGTGAAGACATTGTCGCGGCTGCGCGGAGCGAGAGGCGCCGGGAAGGCGGCGGAAGCGACCTGGGTCGGAGCCGCCTTGGATTTTGCGGGCTCGTCGGCGTCCTCATCCGCGGCGGGTTTCTGCTTCAGCCCGAACAGGCGGGCCAGCGGGTTCGGCTTTCCGGCAGCAGCGATGCGCGCCGAGTCAAAACTGGACGACGACCCGCGTTTTTCGAGGTCGGCTTGCGCCAAGGCGAAGCCCGCAAGCGGTTTGCCGTCGAGCGGCAAATGCACTGTGCGGCCGTCCGGGAAGACCCGCGCGAGTTGCTCGCGGGTCATGCGCGGCCAGTGCCGCACGCTGCCGACGTCCATGTGCACGAAGGGCGAGCCTGAGGACGGATAGAAACCAACGCCCCCGCGTTGGAGCCTCAGACCGGCTTCGCGCACCTTTTCGAGCGGCACCCCAGGGATAAAGAAGTCCATCGCCTTGCCCTGCATATGCAGCGAGTGGCGGGCGACGCCGTTCGACCGCTTGCGCAGCATCTCGTTGGTACGCGGCGAGCGGTACGAGGAAATGATGTGGACCTTCCTGTCGAGGCCGAACTCGCGCTGCACCTCCCAGACCGCATCGAACAGTTGCGGGTCCATGGTGGTGACGTCATCGGTGCGCCAGTCGCGCAGGAAGTGATTGAGCTTTTTCAGGCCTTCGTCGTCGTAGCGGCCGTTGCGCTTGAAGGTGACGGTGATCTCGTCGCCGCGATGGGTGTGGTGCAGGGAGATCGTGCGGATTTCGCCCTGGGCGAAGGCGGCGTGCGACCAGCCGGCGAGGGCAGGGATCGTGAGCGCGGCTGCGAGCGCAAGGCGCTGCGCGATGCGCGGGGCGGTCCGGTTCCTGGCCTGGCGCGCTTTACCGAAGGGCACGAAGGGTTCCGTTGGTTATTGAAACAAAGGCAGGCAAACGCGTGCGAAGGGCGTGGCTAACGCACTGTTACGAGGTTGGGTTAATGTGAGATTATCGTCCCCCGACGAGTTGTCGAGATTGTGATAAGAGTTGACTGTGGCAAAAAATGGCCCCGTCCACAAAAGCGAAGCCGCCCGTCAACCGGTTGGTTAACGGGCGGCGAAGGCGAACAGGCCGACGACGGGCTGACTAACGGAACAATCTGCCGAAGAAGCCCTGGAACGCGTCATTCGGGTTCTGCTGGACTACGCGGTTCCCGCGCCGGTCGGTCTGCGGCTGCGGGCTGCGTGACGCGAACCAGTCGGCGAACGGGCTCGCCTCTCGCTGCTGGTAGCGCAGCTGATCCGCGGGAATGCCGGTGCCGGTCGGGCGCGTGGCCTGCGCCACGTCCGCGACCCGGCGCTCGTCACCGCGAAGGACCGCGATGTGACGGGAATCGAGGCCGTAGATGTCGTCACGGATCTGCAACTGACCCTTGTCGTCCACGAAAGCGGTCTCGTAGGTCAGATGCACCGGCAGCGTGGTCGGGAAGGTGATGTTGATCTCGCCCGGTCCGTACATGGAGCGCAGCCGCGCCGCCGTGTATTTCTCGTTCGGCAGCATGATCGACAGCAGCTTTTCGCCATAGACCAGCGGGTCTTCGACGCGCATGCAGCCATGGCTGTACGCGCGCTTCTCATGCCCGAACAGGTGCTTGTCCGGCGTGTCGTGCTGATAGACCAGGAACTTGTTCGGGAAGTTGAAGCGGATACGTCCGAGCGCGTTCTTGTCGCCGGGCGGCTGATAGATGCGCACCGTGCCGTCGCGCCGCTGCTCCATCCGCAGTCCCATGCGCTCCAGCGCGCCCGGATCCTGTCGCAATGCCGGCAGGTACTGGTTCGCGATGATCGAAGGCGGGACGTTCCAGGTGGGGTTGACCGTGATGAATTTCATCGCGCCGGTCATGAGCGGGGTGGCCTGTGAGGGCTTGCCGACAACGACCTTGGTCTCCCAGTACAGCGCCTTGTCCTTGTACAGACGCAGGCGATATTCCGGGATGTTCATGTGGACATAGTGCTTGCCGAGATCGCGCGGCATCCAGCGCCAACGGTCCATGTTGGCGATGATGATGTCGGCGGTGCGCTCGCGCTTTTGCGCGCCGGTTCCGTTGAGCGCGCGCAAAGTGGCGGGGCCGACGATGCCGTCCGCCGTCAGGCCGGCGCTCTGCTGATATTTTTTCACCGCATCGAGCACGTCCTGATCGTAGCGGGTGGACTCCAGGTCGCCCGCGATCTTCAGGCGCTTGCGCAGCAGCGGCACGCGCGGATCGTCGCCGTTCAGGGTGAGCTTGCCGCCCTCCGGAATGCGGACGACTTCTTCCGCCGGTTTTTCGCTGCGGCCGCGCGCCTTGGCCAGCTCCGCCTTCAGCTTTTTGTATTGCGGATGCTGCGGCTGGTAGGAATCGAGCGCCTGCTTGATGTCGGCTGCGCCTGCCACATTGGCGAGGACGTCTGCCGGCTCCGGCGCATCCAGATCGAAACCGATGTCGTTGCTGATGCGCGAGAAATGCACGCGGCCGATCGAGGCGTGCCGCGCGTATTCCAGAACTTCGCCGGCGAGTCGAAGCTCCGCCTCGGCCAGCGCATCGAGATCGTCGGCCTTGAAGTTCGGTGCCGGATAGTCCGACGGCTCGAGCCCGTCGGCATCGACATTGCGCAGATAGGAGACGACGGCGGCGCCGCGCGGCGACTGCTTGCGGGCTTCGACGAAGAGCGGCTCGTAATTGCGCTGCTTGTAGAAGGCTTCGGCGGCGCTGCGCTCGTTGCGGCGTGCGAAATAGCGGTCCGCGTTGCGGCCGGTGATCAGATCCCGCAGTTTGTCAGACAGGTCCTGGTCCGCGACCGTAACGGCCGGCTGGGCGGCAGGCTCCGCCGTCGTGGCCGGCTGGGCGGCCTCGGGCGCCGGCTGAGCCGCGACCGGTGCGGGCTGGGGTTCTGCCGGAGCGGGTTGAGCTGCGACAGGTGCAGGCTGGGTTTCCGCAGAAGCGGGCTGGGCCGTTGCCGGCGCAGATGGCGCCTCGGCAGGGGACGCTGCCGCGGCGGCCGCGGGAGCAGGTTCGGCGACGGAGGGGGCCGGGGAGGGCGTGGCGGATGCGCTTGCCGATGCCGAAGCCGGCTTCGTGACGTCGGCGGCCGTTGGCGGCGGCGGCAAAGTGGTATCGGGAACCGGGATACGACCCTCGACGCGGGCTGCCTCCTCCGGGCTCACCGACTGCGAAAGAGCCGGTGTGGACAACCCAAGCACCAACGCAAGCGCTGAACTCGCCAGAATGCGGTCGAAACGGTGCCCGCGCATCTTAATCTCCTCAGCCAAGCCCCGAACAAATCGGGGATATCGTCAATAACAGGCAACTTAGCGGCAAGGTCGCAAAAGACGCGAATTTTTGGGCTAACGCAATTGTACTGCGGCAATGGTGCCGTGCCGACACGCGTTATTGGCGCGGATGTTACTCGGCCGCCACGGGATCCTTGGCCTTGGTGCCGTCCCGGTCCGAGAGTTGCAGCGCTTCCAGCTTCCGATAGAGCGTAGATCGGCCGATTCGCAATCTGCGGGCGACCTCGGACATCTGCCCACGGTAATGGGCGATCGCGAAGCGGATGATTTCGGCCTCGAGTTCGTCGAGCGGGCGCATGTGTGATTCGCCGTCGAGCAGCGGCAGGCGATCCGGCGCGAATGAAGGGACGGTTTCGATCATGAGCGGAGCTTCGCCGCCCCGGACGGTGTCGTCACCCGGCACCAGCGGCGCCGGCGTTGCGGCTTCCGCGCCGAGATCGCGCAGCGCGATCTGAGGGAATTCCTGCGGTCCGATCTGATCGCCTTCGGCCAGCACGACCGCCCGGAACACGGCATTCTCGAGCTGCCGGACATTGCCCGGCCAGCGCGCGTGCTTCAGGAGCGCCATGGCGTCGGCCGTGACCGATTTCACCGCCTTGCCTTCTTCCGCGCAGAACCGGACCAGGAAATGCCGGACGAGGTCAGGGATGTCCTCGGGGCGTTCGCGCAGTGGCGGGACGGCGAGCGGAAAGACGTGCAGGCGGTAGAACAGGTCCTCGCGGAAGCGTCCCGAGTTCACGTCGGCAACGAGGTTGCGGTTGGTGGCTGAAATCACACGCACGTCGATGCGAACGCTCCTTCTCGCGCCGACCGGTTCGATCTCGCCTTCCTGCAGGGCGCGCAACAGCTTGACCTGCGCCGACAGCGGCAATTCGCCAACTTCGTCAAGGAACAGCGTGCCGCCATCGGCCTCCGCGAATTTGCCGGTGTGCCGTTCGGTGGCGCCGGTGAATGCGCCGCGCTCATGCCCGAACAGGATCGATTCCACGAGATTGTCGGGGATGGCGCCGCAGTTGACCGCAATGAAGGGCTTGGCCCGGCGCTCGCCGCTGCCATGGATGGCGCGGGCGATCATCTCCTTGCCGACCCCGGATTCTCCCTCGATCAGCACCGGAATGGCCGAAGCCGCCGCCTTTTCGGCCTGCCGGAGCACATGCCCCATGATCGTGCTGCGGGTGATGATATCGCGGAAGGTCAGGGTGCCCGACCGGCTGCGCTTCATGCGCTGCAATTCGCCGGCCAGCGCGCTCTGTGTCAGCGCATTCTTCAGCGATACCTGCAGGCGCTCGGGGCTCGCAGGCTTGACCACGAAATCGGACGCGCCGGCGCGCATTGCCGAGATCACATTGTCGATGCCGCCATGCGCGGTCTGCACGATCACCGGGATGGAAATGTCTTCGCTGCGCATGCGCGCAAGCAGGCCGAGGCCGTCGAGGTCGGGCATCACCAGATCGAGGATGATGCCGTCGATGCGCGATGCCTCGTCACCGCTCAGGATGCGCGCGGCCTGTTCGCCGCCCTCGGCGACGATCACGTCATACCCGAACTTGCGCACCATGTTCTCGATGAGCCGGCGCTGGACCGGATCATCGTCGACCACGAGAATTTGCTCGGGCATTCCAACCCCTCGGTGTGTGCCGTTTCGGGGCAGTGTCGGCGGGTTGGCTTAATACCGTGTTAAGTGCCGGCGGGACGGCGCGGATCAGGCCGGTTTCTGCACCCAGAATACGTAGCCCATCCCGAACGCCTCGGGCTGCTCGCTTTCGAACTGATGCCAGGCCGAAAGATCGCTGCGGGCGGCCGGATCGGGGAAGCGCTCCGAGAACGCCCGACGCACAGCATCACCCGTTTCAAATCCGAGGAGCCTCAGTCCGTTGCCGGACAAGAATCTCTGGATGTCGGACAGCGAGATGCGATGCTCCCGCCGATCCATCAC
>JAEWHY010000369.1 GCA_023387555.1 Pseudomonadota bacterium | reverse complement strand
ACACTCGACGACGTGCGACTTCTCGTCGCCCACTTTTGGCTTTGCTGTCGCTTCTCCGCGGAGAACACCCGTGATCGGATCCACCAGCACTTTTGTGGTCCAGATTGATGCGACTTCGCAGGGTCTTCGAACCTGCGGCAGACGCCTTCTTCGCACGCTTGCGGCGCTCAATGAGGACCGGACACTACTCGAACTGTTCCTTAGCGAGCTTATAGATGCAAAACGTCCCGTCGCCGTCAAAACGCTTTCAGTTCTCGAGCAACGGTTTCCGAGGGAAGCGGAACCAAGCGACGAGATCGAACTCGATCGACGAGGCATTCCGGATGGCTGGATTTTTGATGCCGACTGGCACGACTTTATCGAAACGAAAATCCTTGCCGTCCTTCAAGCGGCTCAAATTGAAAGTCATCGGGGCACGGCGGAACGTGTAGGCTTTCGATCCGTTATCGCGGTTTCCATCACACCGCGACGCTCGACACCTACGCTCACCGGGACCATCCACCTCGAGTGGCGCATGGTTTATGCCCTTCTGCCAAGTGACGCGTCCACAAGCATGTGGGCGAAACTAGCCGCAGATTTCCTCGAGAGTGCAAAAGCGAAACTGATCGACACCGAGCAGTCGGATGCCGACTTCAACGCTCTCCCTCCCGGCGAACAGGGCGAATTGCATGTGCGACGAATGCCAGTTTCACCGGGGACGGCTTGTTTCGCACCGTCGATCTCGCGCGCATGGATGCGCAGGGCAACGCTAACCGCGGTGGAATCCATATTCAATCAGATCGATCTCGAAATCGCGATCACAAATCATCGGGCGGTTGCGCAGACCGCAATCGCACCGCTTCCATCGCGCATGTTGCGCTTGTCCGCCAACCGGAATCTCGTCAGAACCCTGCTTCAGAATGAACGCCTTCTAGGCGTCCGAAAACTTTGCATCCTTCATTGATTGCGCTCCTCCCAGCCAGAGAATCGGCTAGGCGACCAGAAGCACATCGACCCGCGTCGACCAGACGAGACAGCAGCGCTGCGGGCCCTTGAAGACACTTGTAAGCTGGCGGTCTACCGACCGGTAGCCGACGAGTATGTTCATCGTCCGCTGCCCGTACCGCGCACGATCGAAGCCGAAGGTGAAAAGCCAATTTGCGCAACAATGCGCCCCAACAAGCTCCCGACGCAGCGTCGTATCAGGCCGGTTTTCGCTTGAAATATCATTGCATTAATGATCATTCTCTGATTTCACCGAACGCGAGGAGCTCGCCGTGTCTTCCGTGACTTTGTCACAAGAGATAGCGAAGAAACTGATCGTGGATATCGTGTCCGGCGCTTTGGGACCGGGTACACGTCTCGATGAGCAGTCCATTGCCAAGCGTTTCAAAGTATCGCGAACACCAGTCCGCGATGCTTTGCGTCACCTTGCGGCCAGCCGCCTGGTGGAGTTTGCCCCGCGACGTGGCTTTTCGGTTTCCTCAATCGATCGCGGCAAACTGCAGGACGCCTACGAAGCATTCAGCGAAATCGAAGCGCTTTGTGCGCGTCTGTGTGCCCTCCGCGCGGGCATCACCGAGCGCGCCAGGTTGGAAGCAATCCACGGGGAAGCGACCATCCTCGCTCGCAAGCCGGATTACGAAAAGTACGCCCTCATCAATGATGCGTTTCACGACACCATATATGCGGGCGCTCACAACGACACATTGCGAAACATCGCACGCGACCTGCGACAACAACTCTTGCCATTTCGCTCGCGCGTCTTCTTCGAGATAGAGAATTCTCAGGCTGAGCACCGGGCGTTGCTCGACGCTATTTTGGCCAAAGATGCTGATGGTGCAGCTGCCGCAATGCTGCGACATACGTCGCGCGCTGCCCTCCTCGTATTGAACCATATCACGGGCACCGGACCGGCCGCTTCGACTACCGTGCAGAAGAGAGGCAGCCTCAAAGACAACGATCACAACCGCCCAGCGCCTCCCAAGCCCAGGACGCGTAATACGAAGGTCCGGACCGGAAGCAGCAAACGATCGCGGCCTTGATGCCGCCGGCTATATGCCAGCTGCATACGCCTCCCGTCTATGATCAGCTGCGCCTGTGATAAGGCCGCTCGGAAGATACTCGATCGCCTTCGCGGAACCATAGTAGTAGGGATCGGCCTTCCGGGATACGGGGTGACCAGATTCCTTCAGTTGCCGTACGACTTCATCCGAGAATTCCGGCTCTATCAGCAACTCTCCTGAGAGGGTGTTGCACCAGCGCGGAGATTCCACCGCTGTGGAGACGTCGTGACCGCAATCGACCAGTTGATTGATCACTTGCACATTCGTGAGTGTCTGGCTCAGCCCTCCCGGGCTGGCCAGCACGTAGCGTAACCGACCTCCGCGCTTTACCATGACAGGGCACAGGGTGTGAGGCGGGCGCAGCCCCGGCCCAACACAGTTCAGACTCTCGGGATTCGACGTAAACCCGCTCATGCGGTTATTGAATACGATGCCCGTTTGCGGTTCAACGAACTGAGATCCGAACACATGGAACACGCTCTGAACCACGTTAATGGCATTGCCCTCGGAGTCCGCAATCAACAGGCATGATGTGCCGCCCCTGTTCGGCACGGACGGCCCACTGGCCGTCGCCAGCACGGCGTTTTGCATGTCCAGCGTGGCCGGTTCGCTCAGCAGCTTCGCGACGCTTCCCTCGCAACGCGCGGGATCGGCAATCATATCGACGCCTTGCCGAAAGGCCTCCTGCATCGCGGCAATCTGGCAGGCCATGCGATACGGCACCCGCTTCGCCAAATCTTCACTTGGGATTGCGGAAAGGCCATTCAATTGCATCAGCAGCAGAACGCCGTACGAGTTTGGCGGCATCACCGCCACCTTGTGACCGCGATAGGTGGTGTCAATCGGGTCAACCCACTGCGGCTGGTAGGCTGCGAGATCGCTGGCCGTCAAAAGACCACCGCACTTTGCAAAACAGCTTGCGATCATGCGCGCGGTGTCGCCGATATAGAATTCGTCGGCGCCGCGATCAGCAATGGCCCTCAAGGTCCGAGCCAAGGCGGCCTGCCGGAACAGCTCACCATTTTCGATTGGCGCATCATCGCGCAGGAAGATCTGCCGCGAACCGGGGTCGGCAAGGATTTGCTCGCGGTGAGCCTCAATACGCTCCGCCAGCACAGCGGCAATTGGTGCGCTTTCCGCAAACTCAATCGCTGCATCGAACAGCGACGACCACGGCAGCTTCCCTGATTTGTGATACAGCCGCTCCCACGCACGAACGAGCCCCGGCACAATGACCGCCTTGGGTCCGAGAAGCGGGATTCCTGCATGGTACTGCTCGATCGTTGCGGCTTCGGGCGCGACTCCCGAAGCGTTCAGTCCGCGCGTGAGATTATCACGTGCGCTATGAAGTAGTGCGAAGCAATCGCCGCCGATCGAGGTTGCGTGTCCTAGCAACACCGTAAGGCAGGCGGACACCGCAATTGCCGCATCCACTACGCTTCCACCGCTCTGCAGAATACGTAGACCAGCCTGGCTGGCCGCCGGATGACCGGATACTACCATGCCGGTCTTGCCGTAGATCGGCTTACGGGCAGCGCGCAGCAATGCGTCAGACATGTCGCGCCGTCCGGCTAGCGGTCCTGACCCTTCCTGTGATCCGCAACCGCGAGCTTTGCCCAATACGTGATCATAGGATTGATTGAAAACTGCTCGCGCAGAACATTCTCGTCGAGTTGAGCCAAATGATCCCTCTCGTCGTCCGAAAGTTCGTAGCCGCTTGCGAAAGCCTGAGGATCCCGCACAAACATCTCGCAAGACGCCTTGTTCGTGGCGACAGCATAAATCGCGCGAGCAAGATCGACGTGTTTGGTCCCGATGGCCGGATAGTACGGCTGGTACGCGTCGGGCTGATACGGTTTGGTCCAGCCGTAGACGCCGTAGATGTGATGCCACGACGGCTCGAATGCCGTGACGTCGGGCTTGCGTTCCGGGCCAAGCGCTCCGGCCAGAATGAGCGCCGAACGACACTCGACGTTCCCCGTCGCGTCAAGCCGCTTTTCATCGAAGCTCAGCAGGTAATTGAGATTTCCTGCGCACATCCTCTCGTGAATGATCTTGTCTGTCTCGAGATCCGGCGTCGGATACATCGGCGTCGCAGGAAAGTGAGAAAGCCCGCCGCTCGCCAGGATCACCGCGCGCCGGCCCATCTGTTCCACGGCTCGCGCCAAGGCTTTTCCGAACTCAAAGCACCGTTCCGGCTTTGGCTGTGGCGGGCAGTATGCGTTCACGAAGATAGCCAGGAACGGCATGTCCCTGGGATAGCCGCAGAATTCGAGAGGGATTGTGAACGAGGTGCCGATATCAGCATCGAGCGTGTAAGCAGGGTCAAATCCGGAATCGAGGAGGTGTTCGAGCAACTCCATGCCGGCCTCGCCTTCGAGCGGCCATGGACCGCTGTGCTTGCCGGCTCCGTTTGCGCGATTTCCGCAGTATATCACGAACGGCGGAACGCAATTGATCGAGAAATCCTCTCCGTGATGGTTGGCGATGACGATCACCAGGTCCGGCTTCAACGCGCGAAAGCCGTCGCCCACCTTCTGCATCGCGACGCGGCATCGCTCGACTTGGTCGTGATCCTCCGTGTCCGGGAGCGTCAGAAACTGGGGTGCGTGCGGGAGAATGGCGCCCCCAACAATGCCGAGCTTTGAACCATCGTCGGTCTTCGTTTTATTCATGTCATTCCTCGATAGTTGAATTGGTGCGGTCCGCTCGATTCAAGCTGCGGCCATTTCCTCGCGTCGGCGCGACACGTGCCAAGGCAGCAATGCACGCTCGAGCACGTCGAGAATCACGAAGAGAATGGTTCCGGAAACGGCAAGGATCAGGAGAGCGGCGAAGATGCGCGCAGTCTGAAATTCGCTCTGCGCCGTCATAATAATGTAGCCCAGTCCACGGCTCGACGAGACGAACTCGCCAACGATCGTACCGATGAGCGCGAACGAGATCGCAACCTTCATCCCGGCGAACATGCTGGGTAGCGCGTTCGGAAGGCGAATCTTGAGCATGACCCCCCATGTCCGGCCGCCGAGCGATCGAGCGAGGTCCAGAGTGTCCGGATCGACGGAGCGCAGTCCCAGCGCCGTATCCACAATGATTGGAAAAATCGCGATGACGGCCGCCATGACAATCTTGCTCTCAATTCCGGAGCCAATCCAGATCAAGAGCAGCGGTGCGATTGCGACTTTCGGGATGCTATTGAGAGCCACGAGCGCCGTATAGAGCGTCTGCTCCACGACGCGTGAAGAGGCGATCATGAGTGCAAGCATGATGCCGAATACGACGGCGAGCAGGAATCCGAGAATGGTTGCAAGTAACGTGTAATAGGTCGCATCCGCGAACCACCCTGGCGCCTGCGCAATCTCCTGCAGAACGAGCCTCGGTGGCGGCAACAGGAATTGCGGAATCTGGAACAGCGAAACTGCGCCCTCCCACAACATAAATGAGACGAGCAGGACGGCGATTAGGATGCGGGCGCGGCTGGTAGCCAGCCAGGCATTATGGAAGGAGGCCGGCATCAGTGTTCTCCCATGCTGGCAAACAGCGAACGGATATGCGCGCTGTGCCGGCCGAACTCGGCAGAATCCCGCGAGTCAAAACTGCGCGGCCGGCAGCTTCTGATCTCGATCAGTTCGAGGATGCTGCCGGGTCTCGGTGACATCACGAGGATGCGATCCGAAAGGAATACGGCTTCGCTGATGCTGTGCGTCACGAATACAACCGTCTTGCGCGTCTTCAACCAGATGCGCTGCAGCTCGATATTCAGGGTATCTCGAGTCATGGCGTCGAGCGCGCCGAAGGGTTCGTCCATGAGCAGAATCGATGGATCAGAGAGCAGTGCCCGGCAGATCGCGGCGCGCTGGCGCATACCGCCAGAGAGCTCCCAAGGGTAGCGGTCCGCGTATCCGCCCAAACCCACGAGTTCCAGCAACTCCTTCGCGCGTCGCTCCACCCCGGCGGAACGGCCCTCCCGAAATTCTACCG
>JAEWHY010000330.1 GCA_023387555.1 Pseudomonadota bacterium | reverse complement strand
GATCGAGGCCATGCACGCCGACTGGCCCGCGGCCGCCGGCGCGGTGTTGCGGGTGGATGGCGGCATGACCGCAAGCGAGGCAGCGATGCAATTCCTTGCCGACATCCTGAATGCGCCGGTCGACCGTCCCGAAATCATGGAGACGACCGCGGTCGGGGCAGCCTATCTCGCCGGAAAGGCCAGCGGCCTCTATCCCGATTTCGAAGGCTTCGCGGCCAGTTGGCGCCGGAACCGCAGGTTCGAACCGGGAATGGATGCCGCAACGCGCGAGCGCAAATGGCGCGGTTGGCGCGACGCGGTTAGCCGCACCCTGACGAACCGCAACTAAAACGAGCTGCACATGGACGAAATGCACATTGACGTGGCATTGACGATACGCCGCCGGCGCCGCCGAGCCCGCTCAAACCATTCAAATTGTAACGGCGCGGTTCAAGCCGCTGAAACCCGCAAATGCTCTAACAATCAAAATCAAATCCCGGACAGAGATCGATCAAAGTGAAATTACAGAGATCGAAGCGAATTCAGGAACTCGTCCAGTCGACCCGCGTGCTGATCGTCGATGACGACTACTACATGCGCAAGGTGATCCGCGGCCTGCTCCAGGCGAACGGGATCAGGACCTATTATGACGCCGTGGACGGCGTCACCGGGCTGGAATCGATCATCACGCTCAATCCCGACGTCGTTATCCTCGACTGGGACCTGCCGGACATCAACGGTCCGGAATTCATGCGCATCGTGCGCTCGCCGCTGACATTTCCGGTGCCTGCGGTGCCGATCATCATGCTGACAGGTCAGGCCGAGCGGGAGACGGTGATCGAAGCGGTGCGGCTTGGCGTCAACGAGTTCGTCTGCAAGCCGGTCTCGGCCAAGACGATCTTCGAGCGGATCGTGGCCATCCGGGTGAAGCCGCGCGAGATGGTGCGGATCGGCAATTACTACGGGCCGGCGCCGCGCAAGGCCGCGGCCAGTCTCGAGGCCGTGGGTGAATCGCCGGAGCCGGCCTGGCTGGCCTGATATTTTCGCGCTTCCCCCCAGCGCGCCTGACGGTTGGGACTCGCTCGCTTTTCCATCAGCGTTGCGAGGGCGGAATGCCGGCGGGGCGCGGGCGTGACAGAACTGCGCTTGAGCCTACGGCCCAAGCCGACTAGTTTCCGGCGCGGACAAAATCGCGTTCGTTTCCGGAACTTATCATGCCCGAACACCCGGCCAGTCCTGCGGACCGGCCTCAATCGACGACGCCGATGGTGCGCTTTGCTGGTGTGACCAAGCGCTTCGGCTCCTTCACCGCCGTGGATAACGTCTCGCTCGAGATCGGGCGTGGCGAGTTTTTCGCCCTTCTCGGTCCTTCGGGCTGCGGCAAATCCACGCTGCTGCGCATGCTCGCCGGGTTCGAGACGCCGGATTCGGGAGAACTGCTGCTCGACGGACAGAGCGTCGTCGGCGTGCCGCCCTATGAGCGGCCGGTCAACATGATGTTCCAGAGCTATGCGCTGTTTCCGCATCTGACGGTGGCGGGGAATATTGCGTTCGGCTTGCGGCAGGACGGCTGGACGAAGGCGGACATCGAGAAGCGCGTCGCCGACATGCTGGCGCTGGTGAAACTCGAGCCGTTCGGCCGCAGGAAACCGCATCAATTGTCGGGCGGCCAGCGCCAGCGCGTGGCGCTCGCCCGCGCGCTCGCCAAGTCGCCCAAGGTGTTCCTGCTCGACGAGCCGCTCGGCGCGCTCGACAAGAAGCTGCGCGACGAGACCCAGTTCGAACTGATGGCGCTGCAGCAGCGGCTCGGCCTCACCTTCGTCATCGTCACCCACGACCAGGAAGAGGCGATGACCATGGCGGGGCGGCTCGGCGTCATGCATGCCGGCAAGCTGGTCCAGGTCGGGACCCCGGCCGAAATCTACGAGGAGCCGAAGACGCGCTGGGTCGCCGAATTCATCGGCGAGGTGAATTTGTTCGAGGGCACGATCAGCGGCCATCAGGGCGATCTCGCCGGTGTCGACACCAGGGCCGGGCGGCTGCTGGTCACGCGCAAGACCGGATACGGCGACGGGCAGGCCGTGTGCGTCGTGGTCCGCCCAGAGAAAATCGAGATTTCGCGCGAGCCGGTGTCTGGCGTGCCGAACCTCTTGCACGGCACGGTGACCGACATCGCCTATCTCGGCGATCTCTCGGTCTACAAGGTGCGCGACGAGCATGGCCAGATCGTCAAGGCCTCGGTCGCCAACAAGGACCGCCGCGCATCCGGACTGCTGCATCGTGGCGACGAAGCCTGGCTCCATTTCGCGCCGGACGCCGCCGTGATGGTGAAGGACTAGGACGCGATGGCGGCTCCCGGTTCCTTCGATCGCTGGTATCGCCGCGCCGTGGTCGGCATTCCCTATGCGTGGCTGATCGTCTTCCTGCTGGTGCCGTTCCTGATCGTGCTGCGCATCGCGCTGTCGCAGACCGAACTGGCGCAGCCGCCGTACAGCCCGGTGCTGGATCTTTCGGCCGGCTGGGAAGGCATCACGCGCTTTTTCGGCGCGCTGTCGTTCGACAATTTCCGCCTGCTGTTCGGCGACTGGCTTTATCTGTCCTCCTATCTGCGCAGCCTGACCTTTGCATTCGTCTCGACGCTGATCCTGCTCGCGATCGGTATCCCCATCGCCTACGGCATGGCGCGCTGTCCGCGCAGCTGGCAGCCGGTCCTATTGATCGCGGTGGTCCTGCCATTCTGGACCGCATTCCTGATCCGCATCTATGCCTGGATCACCATTCTGCAGCGCGACGGCCTGCTCAATGATGTGCTGCTGGCGCTCGGCGTCATTACGGTGCCGGTGACCTGGCTTGCGACCGATACCGCGATCTATATCGGCATCGTCTATTCCTATCTGCCGTTCATGGTGCTGCCGCTCTACGCCGCATTCGAAAAGATGGACGATACCTTGCTGGAAGCCGCGGCCGATCTCGGCTGCCCGCGCTGGAAGGCGTTCTGGCTCGTGACCCTGCCGTTGGCGCTTCCCGGCGTGATCGCCGGCTCGCTCCTGTGCTTCATCCCGATCACCGGCGAATTCGTGATCCCCGATCTGCTCGGCGGCTCCGACGCGCTGTTCATCGGACAGACCCTGTGGACCGAGTTCTTCTCCAACAAGGACTGGCCGGTCGCGTCCGCGCTGGCGACGCTGTTGCTGGCGATCCTGCTGGTGCCGATCGTGTTCTATCAGACGGCGCAGTCGCGCGCGCTGGAGCGGAGGTGAGGATGGCCCGCCTTCAAAATACGAGTGCGCTGACCTCTCCAGTGGTCATGCGCGGGCTCGACCCGCGCATCCATCGAACAAGAAAAGGTGGTGCGGAGGTGATGGATGGCCGGGTCAAGCCCGGCCATGACGAACGGACGGGGGAGTGGCCATGACCCGCACCTCGCCCTTCAACATCGTCTCGGTCGTGCTCGGCCTCGTGTTCCTCTACGTGCCGATCGCGATCCTCGTCATCTATTCGTTCAACGACTCCAAGCTGGTGTCGGTCTGGGGCGGCTGGTCGCTGCGCTGGTACCGGGCGCTGCTCGACGATTCCGCGATCCTGCAGGCGGCGTGGGTGTCGCTACGCATTGCCTTCATGACCGCCTGTCTTGCCACCATCCTCGGGACGCTCGCGGCGCTCGCTCTGGTGCGCATGGGCCGCTTCCGCGGGCGGCTGCCGTTCTCGGCGATGGTGTTCGCGCCGATGGTGATGCCGGAAGTCATCATCGGGCTCGCGCTTCTGCTGCTGTTCGTGGCGATCGACATCGAGCGCGGCATGTTCACCACGACGCTGGCGCACACCACGCTGACCATGTGTTTCGTCACGGTGATCGTGCAGTCGCGGCTTCTGTCGTTCGACTGGAGCCTGGAAGAAGCCGCGATGGATCTCGGCTGCCCGCCGTTCCGCACCTTCCTGACCGTGACGCTGCCGTTGATCCTGCCGGCGGTGCTGGCGGGTTTCATGTTGGCCTTCACGCTCTCGCTCGACGATCTGGTGATCGCGAGCTTCACCACCGGACCCGGCGCCACGACATTGCCGATCCGGATCTACTCGGAGGTGCGGCTCGGCGTGAAGCCCGAGATCAACGCCATCTCGACGATCATGATCGCCTTCGTGGCGATTGTCGTGGTGACGGCTTCGCTCCTGAGCAAGCGCTATGCAGCCGCCGAGAACGCAGAGGCGCAGGGCGCATCGCGATAGCGGTTCGTCCCTCGCTGTGGGGTGGCGGAAGGATCAGGCCTTCCGCAGGCATTCCGCCCGCAATTCCCTTGCCGAGCAGCCGAACCGGGCGCGGAACATGCGGCTGAAATGCGCCGCATCGTTGAAGCCCCAGCCGAATGCGATTTCGGTGATGGTGCGGCCCGCAACCGCCGGGTCGCAGATGTCGCGCTTGGCGCCGTCGAGCCGCTGATTCCAGATCCACGCATTCAGCGAGATCGGCTCGCTGGAAAAGGCGCGATAGATCGTGCTCGGCGACAGCCGCAGGTGCGCGGCGATGGCATTGACCGACAATTGCGGATCGCGCAGGTGGCGAAGCACATAGGCCTTGATCTGGTCGCGATGATAGGCGGTGAGCTGCGGCACCGCCGGGTCCGCGGCGCCCGGCAGCGAGCACAATCCGGCCACCAGGATATTCTCGACGCTCTCGGCGATGGCTGCGACCGAGCTCGCTTCCAGCGTGTCGATATCGGCGGCGAGCGTGTTGATCATGCCGATCATCAGATGACCGGCGCCGCGGTCGCCGCAGACCTTGCGCGCGGTCAGGGTTTCGGTGTGACGCAAACGGCCACGCAACACGGCGCCGGGCAATTGCAGCACGTGCTGCTGGAACGGCTCGTCGAAGATCAGCTCATAGGGCCGCGTCGAGTCATAGAGTGCGAAGTCGCCGGGCGACAGCTCCGCAATCCGGCCGTCCTGCACGATCCTGCCGCAGCCCTTCGTCTGGATGCTGACGATGAAATAATCCTCGGTGGTGTGCGCGATCTTCGCCGGTGTGCGCCGCACATGTTGCGGCGATGCCGTCACCCGCGACAGCCCGAGCGTCGCCAGCTGGTTCGCCTCGATCGTTCCGCGAAACGACCGCTCGCGGCGCGGCGTATCGCAATCGAGCTGCACATAGGTGTTGCAGACGGCGTCGACCCAATAGGAGAGCCGGTCGCGCGCTGTCACAGCCTCTGTGGACCACAGCTTGTGCATGGCCCAAGCGTATCAATGGAAGCGTGGCTGTCCATGCGAAAAATCCGGCAAAATTCGCCGATGCGACGATCAGTCAATTCCGGCGCGAGGTTCAAGCAAGCCGGGCCGCCGGAGCTTGCTTACCTTTCCGGTGAACCTGCGGCGCGAAAAGCCGTTCCGGGAGGAGGAGATTTGCCATGTCCGTCACGCATCCGAAATTCAAGGTCGCCGCGGTCCAGGCCGCGCCGGTGTTTCTCGATCTCGACAAGACCATCGACAAGTCGATCGCGCTGATCGAGCAGGCGGCGGCGAACGGCGCGTCGCTGATCGCATTTCCGGAGACCTTCATCCCCGGCTATCCGTGGTTCATCTGGCTCGATTCTCCCGCCTGGGGCATGCAATTCGTCCAGCGCTATCACGACAATTCGCTGGTCTATGGATCGCCGCAGGCCGAGCGCCTCGCCAAGGCGGCGAAGGACAACAACATCATGGTGGTGATGGGCCTCAGCGAGAAACACGGTGGCTCGCTCTATATGGGGCAATGGATCATCGGCCAGGACGGCGAGACCATCGCACGGCGCCGCAAGCTGAAGCCGACCCATGTCGAACGCACCGTGTTCGGCGAAGGCGATGGCTCCGATCTCTCGGTGTTCGATACGCCGCTCGGCCGCGTCGGCGCTTTGTGCTGCTGGGAGCATCTGCAGCCGCTTTCCAAATACGCGATGTATGCACAGAACGAGCAGGTGCATATCGCGTCCTGGCCGAGCTTCTCGCTGTATCGCGGCGGCGCCTATGCGCTCGGGCCGGAAGTCAACAACGCGGCGAGCCGCATCTATGCGGTCGAAGGTGGCTGCTTCGTGCTTGCGCCATGCGCGACCGTCTCGAAGGAGATGATCGACATGCTGTGCACCGACGACATGAAAAAGCAGCTTCTCCTGCAGGGCGGCGGCTTTGCGACGATCTACGCGCCGGACGGACAATTGATGCATGCGCCGCTGCCGGAGACCGAGGAAGGCCTCGTCTATGCGGATATCGATCTCGGCATGATTTCGCTCGCGAAGGCCGCGGCCGATCCGGCCGGTCACTATGCGCGTCCCGACGTGACCCGCCTTGTCCTCGACAAGACGCCGGGTGATCGCGTGGTCCTCAAGCGGCGCGCAGGCAGTGAAATGTCGCGGAGCGGCGCCGATGCGCCGGCGGCGACCGGCGCGCGCAGCGACGCCCTTTCGCTGGTCAAGGACGGGAGCGAGGAGGCGGCGTGACGACGTCGCGATGCTCGATCGTCTGATGACCGGTACCTGAGACTTCGAAAGTCCTGCTGACGCTGACCGAAGCGGGCTCTTTCCCCGTCAACAGCGCTTGCGCGCTTCCCTAGGGCGGCGGCGGCGCGCACATCGTTCGCTCTCACCCAAATCCAAGGAAGAATATTCATGCGTCGTCCGTCACTTTTCCTGCTCGCCTCGCTCCTGCCGCTGATGCAGGCGACCACAGTGCTTGCACAAGCGCCCGAAAAGCTGCCCGCCAATGCGGGGCAGCACGCGCACGAGGCCTCGCCGGACGTCTACCGGCTGTTGGAAGAGAATCAGCATTTCCGCGTGATTCTCGCGGTGTGGAAGCCCGGCCAGAGCGACCAGTGGCACAGCCACGCTGACGAACTTGCGAATTACACGCTGACCGACTGCCAGCTCAAGGGACTGTTGCCCGACGGCAAGGTCGGGGAGCTTATGCGCAAGAAGGGGACAGTCGGCTTCAACAGCAAGAGCACGCACAAGGTCACGAATACCGGCTCCGGTGAATGCGTCCTGCTTATCGTCGAACGCAAGTGAGGCCGATCGATCACTCGCTCTTGGCGCCGGGCGGCCGGAACAGGAACACCAGGAACCAGACCGGGAGGATCACAAGCGCCCCCAGCACGAGGTTGGGAGCGGCCCAGTCCCAGGCCCGCTGTCCATATTCGGCGACCCGCTCGGGCGTCACGCCGGCCTCGCGCAGCAACGCTTCGGCGGTGATGCCGAAATGCGAGAGGATGGTGCCGACGATCAGCGAAGCGACGGCGATCTTCACCAGCGTGCGCAGCGAGGAATACAGCATCCGCGGTCTCTGATTCGCGTTCTGGCGAATCATAGTCGAATGAGACGCCGCTGCCACGGACCGCAGTCCGCGGTCTGCTGGCTATTCGGCGGCGGCCGGGACCGGGGTGCCCGGATTTGACGAAGCTGGCGTGCTGTCCTGCTCAGGAGTCGTGCCGGAGCTGGCCGGTGCTGCGGCCTCGGTCTCTGGGGACGTGGCGGCTTCCCTTGGGCCGGAGGATGCGGCCGGCTTCGCTTCTGGCGCCAGCTTGATCGATCCGGATGGCTGGGTGGCGATTGCTGCAGGGGCAGACGAAGGCGTCACGGCCTCTTTGACGAGTGGCGGCGCCGCGGGTGCGACGACCCCATCCGCTTCCGCCGGTGCTGAGGCCGGGACGCGCACCGCATCGCGCCGCGCCCGCAAGGCTTCGAGCAAAGGCGCCGCCGCGCCGGATCGCTGGATCAGGATTTGGGCATCCGGCAGCAGCAGCGGATCGTCCCACGGGCCCTGGACCGCAAACGGCAATTCGAACGGTTTGGCATTCGCGCTGGCCGCGACCAGCGTCGCGATCCCCTTCAGGTCGAGATCGCGGGCAGGAATGGAGGCCTCGCCGGAAAGCGCAAGCCGCACGGTCGATCCGCGCAACTCCACGTCTTCCACCGTCATGTTGCCCTTGGTGATTTTCATCTGCACCGACAGCGTCTCGAACGGTGTGCGCCCGCTGCGGAACTCGCTGCCGCTCGACAGCGGCCGCCGCTCCAGCCGCCGGAGCAATTGCTCGACATTGAGCCCGGTCAGCGCCCCCTTGGTGCCCGTCAAAGTGGCTTCGCCCTCGAGCGTGCGGGTCAGCGCATAGACGCTCGACCCAGAGCCCTCCAGCGATACCGTCAGGCTGCCTTTGCCTTCGATCCGCTTCACGCCAAACAGATCGCCGATGCAGCGCTCCAGATTGACGCCATCAAACAGCAGTTGCGAGGCGAATGTGGCGCCGGCGTCGGACTTGGCGAGGCCGATGCTGCCGCGGATCACGCCACCGAAGCCGCGCGCTTCGCCGATCGTAACGCCGAGCTTGCCGGCGCGCAGGTTGGTCGCGATCGCGGTCCGGCCGAGATTGGTCGGGCCGATCGTGACCTTGCCGGCGGACAGTCGCAGATCGAGATCGGCGGTCGCGAGGCCGTCGAGGTCAAGCCGTGAGCGGCTCCACTCGCGCTCGGCGGCCAGCAGCTGCACCGTCGACAGGTAGGGCGTGAGGTCGAGATGATCGACGGCGAGGGTGCCCTGCAACGTCTGCCGGCCGTCGGCCGCGAAGGTCAGCACGCCTTCGGCCACGTTGCCGTCCAGTTCGAGATTGACCTGCGACAGGGCGATCGTACCGCCGACAACGTTGGTCTGCGCCTTCAGCGAGAGGCGCTCGAAGCCGCCGCCCGGCAGCGGCTTGCGCCCAAGCCAGGTCATTGCGCGCCGAAGCGATGGCGAATCTGCGGAGCTTGCACCCTCGATCTTCAGGGTTGGCCGCGTGGCGATTGCGCCGTCGAAGGTGAACTTGAGCGGGCTGCCCGCGACCCGCATCTTCAGCGCGGAGCGTTCGCCCTGCAGTGCGGCCGCGAAGTTGGAGAGCGTGGCGCCGATTTCGAGTGTCTCGCCGCGATAGCGGACCGAGCCGGTTACGGCGAAGCTGCGTGAGATCGCCGGCCAGGCGAGCGACAGATCAGCGTCCGACACCTCTTCGTAGATGCCGCGATAGCTGTCGCGCACGACCAGCGTGCCGTTGCGGACCCGGATCTCGGAAAAATTCGGAGCCTCGGACTCGGCAGCCTGTCCGAGCGAGGTCAGCAGCGACCGCCAGTTCGAGCGACCGCTCTGGTCCACCGCCACCACGATCCGCGGCGCCGCAAGGGTTACGTCGGCGATGTCGATTCGTCCCATCAGCAGCGGCAGGAAGCTGAGACGTGCGACAATGCCCGCAGCCTGCAACGGCGGCTCGCCCTCACCCTCGCCATCGCCGAGTGCGACATCGGTCAGCGTAACTTGGCCGTAGGGAAACAGGGAGACCGACACGTCGCCGCGCAGCAACGGGTCGAGACCGGTCGCGGACCTGATCTCCGACTTCACGGCGTCGCGGACCTGATCTTTCGGGATCAGGATGGAAACGATAGCCAGCGCACCGAATACGCCCAGAATCAGGGCGCCTACTGCTAAAGCCAGGCGTTTGAAGCCAGTGACCGCTGACAACGTCATGTTTTCCGGTTTCGAGGCGGCCGAACTATACGGGCCATGGG
>JAEWHY010000317.1 GCA_023387555.1 Pseudomonadota bacterium | reverse complement strand
GAGGATGATGAGCCCGCACAGCGCATCGACGACGCGTCTCAGCAGGCTGCGACCGCGCTCGCCCAGCGCCGCGTCGATGAAGTCCATCGTGACGTGCTCGTCGGCCCGCGAAACCAGCGGCAGGCCGGCGAAGATCAGCGTCAGCAACATCAGTTCGGTGAGTTCGAAACCGCCGCGCAACGGCCAGTTCAGCAGATAGCGGCCGATGACGTCGACCGTCGTGACCGCCATCAATCCGAGCAGAAGCAATGCCGCGGCGGCGCCCAGCACGCGATCGAGCCAGACGCCGCCATCCTGGTGATTTGAAGACACTGTGCTGCCGTTACTGTCCGGCGGCGACGCGCTTCAACTCTTCATGGAATTCGGCGAACACCTTGTCGCCGTCGACGCCCTTGGCCTTTGCGTCGGCTTTCCACTTGTCGATGATCGCCTTCGAGCGCTCCTGCACGCCCTTGATCAGTTCGGGCGAGGCTTCCTGGATATTGATGTTGGCCTTCTTCATGACCTCCATCGCCTGGCGGTCGGTGTTATCCCAGGCCTTGCCGGCAAGGCGAGCAACCGCTTCGCCCGAGACCGACATGATGGCGTCCTGGTCCTGCTTGCTCAGCTTGTTCCACTTGTCCTCGTTCATGAAGAAGCCGAACGCCGAGCCGTAGAAGCCACCCGGGAACAGCGTGGCGTATTTCACCACCGAATCGAGCTTGAACGAGATGATGGATTCCAGCGGGAAGAAGGTGCCGTCCGCAACGCCGGAGCTGAGCAGTTCGTAGGATTCCGGCGCCGGCTTGACGAACGCCGAGGCGCCGAGCGCACGGGCCATCGCTTCGGAGATGCCGCCGCCCGAGCGGATCTTCATGCCGGCCAGATCCTCGACCTTGTTGATCGGCCGCTTGGTGTTGAACATCTGTCCGGGGCCGTGGGTCCACACGCCCAGCAGCTTGACGCCCTTGTATTCTCCGACCGGCTGAAAATATTTCCAGTGGATGCGCGAGAAGGCGACCGAATTGATTTCGGCGGTCGCCCCGCCGCCCGGCAATTCCGGCAACAGCGGCAGCACATGCCGCGCCGGGGTATAGCTCGCGGTCACATAGGACACATCGACCAGGCCGTCGCGGACCGCATCGAAGGTGCCGGGCGCAGCGGACGGATGCTTCGCCAGCATCTGCATCTTGACGCGGCCGTTGGTGGCCTTTTCGACCTGCTGGCCCCACACCGCCAGGACGTCCCTGGTCAGAAGATGCTGGGGCGAGACCCAGCTCGACATCGTCAGCGTGGTCTGGGCCTGCGCCGCCGAGGTAAAGCCGATGATTGCTGCGAAAACGAAGGCGGCGCTGCCGCAACTGGCAGCCTTGGCAAGGCGAGACATTGTTAATCCTCCCGAAGTTTTTGTTATGAAACCGGATCGGGCCATCTGGTTAACGGTCCGTCAAGCTGATTTTTTTGTCGCGTAGTGTGCATCGGAGCGAGCGGAGTCGCCCGCCCGCAAATTTTTCGAAAGGCGAAAGTCTTTATCTGAGCCGATTAATCGTCGGACTCGCAGTGATCATTGGACTAAGGGATGACGCCGTGCCGCCCTGCCGATTGCCGCGATGGCTTCATCGATATCGGCGGCCGAGTGGGCAGCGGAGGGCTGCGCCCGCAGCCGGGCTTCGCCGCGCGGCACGATGGGGAAGCAGATGGCGCCGATATAGACGCCGTCCTGCAGCAATTCGCGGCTGAAATCGCGCGCCCTGTCCTCGTCGCCCACCAGGATGGGCGTGATCGGATGGTCGCCGCCGAGGATGGTCAGGCCGAGCGCCCTGAGCCCGGTGCGCAGCCGCGCGGTATTGTCCGCGAGTCTTTTGACCAGCGTTTCGTCGCGCATCACCCGTTCGATCGCCGCCAGCGCCCCGGCCGCCGAGGCCGGCGTGATGGCGGTGGTGAACATCCAGAAACGGCCGTGATCGTGCAATTTGCCGATCAGATCGGCACGCCCGGCGGTATAGCCGCCGGCAAAGCCGCCGAACGCCTTGGACAGCGTGCCGGTGTAGAGATCGACCTCGCCGAGACACTGCTGCGCGGCCGCGGTGCCGCGTCCGCCAGGGCCGGTCACCCCGGCGGCGTGACTTTCGTCCACCACCAGCGTCGCGCCATAGCGCTTGCACAATGCGATCATGGCCGGCAGATCGGCGGCATCGCCCTCCATGCTGAAAATGCCGTCGGTGATCACGAGCTTGGCCCCGTCATGCGGCGCGCTCAGCAGCATTTCCAGATGATCGAGATCGCGGTTGTTGTAGATGCGGGTCTCGGCGGCACTCAGCCGGCAGCCGTCGATGATGCTGGCGTGATTGAGCCGGTCGCTGAAGATGACGTCGCCCTTGCCGGCGAGAGTGCAGGCGACCGTGACATTGGCTGCGGTGCAGGAGTTGAACAGCAGCGCCGAATCCGTCTGGTGAAAACGCGCGATGGTGTCGCACAAAGCCTCGTGCAGGGCCGTGGTCGCCAGCGGCGGATTGAGCGTCGAGCCGCTGCCGTATTGCCGCGCCGCCGCGCAGGAGGCTTCGATCACCTCCGGATCGCCGGCAAGGCCGAGATAATTATTGGCGGTCAGCAGAATGACGGAGCGGCCGTCGAGTTCGGTGCGTGCGCCCACGCGGCCGCCGATGACAGGCTTGTTCGCTCGCGGGAAATTAATTTCGGAATTCAAAATGACAAATCCTTTTGGAGAAATGACGGGCCGGACCAATTATTGTCCGGCCCAGGGTTCACGCAAGCAGGTCGCGTTCCGTCAGCCATTGCCGCGTGATTGTCAGGGCTTCGGCGAGCTTGTCCGGCTGTCCCGCGTAATAATGTGTCGCCCCCTTGATCACATGCATGGTCTTGTCGGCGCTGCCGGCGGCGTTGAAGATCGCAGCCGTATGCGGCTGCGGCACCGCATCATCCGCCGAATTCTCGATCGCCAGCAGCGGCACCGAAATCTGCGCGGCGCATGTCACGCCATCGGCACGGCTGTCGTCGATCGACCATTGCGACAGCCACGAACGCAGCGTTGAAAAGCGCGCCAGTCCGACCGGGCCGGTATTGGCGGTCTGCGGATTGCCGAGATAGCACCAGTTCGGCTTGCGGTCATTCGGATCGAGCGACGGATCGAGGAAGCGCGGCTCTGCCAGCGTGCGATGGGTGACGAAGCCACGTTCGAGTTCGGGCGTGTTGCGCGCCCTGAGTTCATGAAGCGTGTCCTTGACCCGCGCCGTGATCCGCCGCACGCGCGCGAGCTGCGCCGCGCGATAGGCCGCGATGAAGTCGGCGGAATAGGGCGGCTGGTTCGGGTTGCTCGGGTCGTAGATGTCGAGCGCGGGATCGCGGGTATCCGGATCGTTCTCGTCCGTCACCGACGGATCGATCATGTCGCGCAGCATGGTGGCGCGCGAGATATGTGCCGCCTGCACGATGATCGCATCGGCTGGGATCAGTCCCGCGCTTGCGATGCCGACCGGATCGCCGGCCGGCGTCTGCGTGACGGTCGGCCGTTCGGCCTGCGACTGATAGTAAAGGCCAAGCGATCCGCCGCCGCTCCAGCCCACGATCACGACCTTCTTGTAACCCCATTGCTCCCTGGCATGGCGGATGTAGGCGCCAAGGTCGAGCAGCACCTTTTCGAGGATCAGCGCGGTGTCGTTCTTGGCATAGCGGCTCGCCGCGCACAGCACATGCCATCCGGCTTGCACCGTCGCCTGCGGCACCGGGAGAAGCTGCAGGGTCGAGGCTGGATGCATGAAGATGAGCAGGGTCGAGGAGGGCACGCCTTTCGGCGTCATCAGGATGCCCTCGAGGTTGACCGCGCCCTGATTGCCGGAAAAGCCATAGGTTTCGACGAACGCAGCGTCTTCCTTGTACTTGATGTGCACCCAGCGGTGTTCGATCTCGTGCTGCATGTCGCCTTGCATTGACGTTCCTCGTTTCGATTTTTGGTATGTCAGTCGGGTCGCGCCGGTCAGCGCTGGTCGCCGTATCGCTCGGTCACCGCCGCTGCGACGAAGCGCTTGCGACCCTGGTTGTCCGGTGTCGTGCCGTGCGCGGCGCACCAGTCGGGGAACGTCGCGGGATCGATGACGACGCGCATGACCGGGTGTCCGTAGGCTTTTAGCCCGTTCTCCATCTCCGTGGCCATCCGGAGCCAGTCGCTGAAGGCTTCGGGCAGCTTGTGGCCGTCGGTGAACATCGCGCGGACCGCCGGATAATCCTCTTCCTTGATCCAGTAGACGCCGACGGCCGGCAGCGGTTTGTCGTCTGGATGGGTCATGGTGCATTCCTTGAGGCCGTGCTCGCAAAGACGACCTCAACTCGTCTCCGCGCGCGCATGGATTGAAAGCGCGTCGCCCGCGCCGAAATGAGGGATGGGATGGCGTGGCCGCGTGAGCCTATATGCAGGCGAAACCGGCGGAGCGCAAAGGGTACAGGCCCGTTTCGACGCTCCATCGCCGCCCTTTGAAGCGGTGAATTTCGTCGATATGATCCTCCCCAAAATAAGACAGGGAGGGAATGATGCGACGGCGTGATTTTCTGGGAGTCATGGGCGGCGCGGCATTGGCGTGGCCGCATCGCGCGAATGCGCAGGCTGTTGCGCAATGGCCCGATCGGCCGGTGCGGCTGCTGGTGACGGTCGGCGCGGGCGGTGCAGCCGATACGTTGTCCCGCAATCTGTCGAACGGCTTTTCACAATTCGCCAACGGCCAGCCGCTGGTCGTCGAGAACCGGCCCGGCGCCGGCGGCACCATCGCGGCCGCCGCGGTCGTGCGCGAAAAGCCGGATGGCTATAACCTGTTCCTCGCCGAGGTCGGGCCTAACGCCGTCTCGCATGTGCTCGGCGCCAAGCTTCCCTACGATCCGCACACCGCCTTCACCCCGATCGTCCATGTCGCCAATTTGCCCGCCGTGGTGCTGATCCGCCCCGACCTGCCTTACAAGACGCTCGCCGATTTCATCGCCGCGGCGAAGCAGCAGCCGGGCAAGTTCAATTACGCATCGGCCGGCGCTGGCAACTGGACGCATCTGTTCATGGCCTATCTGAACAGCCAGGCCGGCATCGATCAGGTCAATGTCGTCTATCGTTCCGGTTCGGAGATGCTGACCGCGCTGTTGCGGGGCGAAGCCGATACCGCGGTCATCACCGTGTCGACCGCGCTCGGCCAGATCAAGGAAGGCAAGGTCCGCGCCCTGGCTGGACTGGGGATGAATCCGATGCAGCAATTGCCGGACACCCCGCCGGTCGCCAAGACCATACCGGGCTTCGATGTTGCGGTCTGGCACGGCATTGCCGGTCCCGCCGGCATGGATCCCGCACTGGTTCAGCGTATCAACGGCATCTTCAATCAGGTGCTGCAGACGCCGGCCGCGCACAATGCGATTTCCGGCGCGCAGGCCGCCGACATCATCGGCGGCACGCCGCAGCAATTCGATGCGTTCATCAAGAGCGAGCTGAAGCGCTGGCCGGAGGTGGTGAAGGCAGTCGGCATCAAGCCGGGATAGGGACTGCAAGGTAGCCGCGCCGCAGCGGTTGCACGAGGGTCGCAAGCGGCGCGGCTGAGCCCTGTCATCGCTCAGCGCGTGGCATCACCCGCGCCGGGCCTTCTCGATTGCCGCGACGTCGATCTTCTGCATCGTCATCATCGCATCGAACGCGCGTTTGGCTTCATCGCCGCCGGCCTTCATCGCGTCGGTGAGGGCACGCGGCGTGATCTGCCACGACAGGCCCCATTTGTCCTTGCACCAGCCGCACGCGCTTTCCTGTCCGCCATTGCCGACAATGGCATTCCAGTAGCGGTCGGTCTCGGCCTGGTCGTCTGTCGCGACCTGGAACGAGAAGGCTTCGCTCTGCTTGAACACGGGGCCACCGTTGAGCCCGAGGCAGGGAATGCCGAGCACGGTGAATTCCACCGTCAGCACGTCGCCCTTCTTGCCGCCGGGAAAATCGCTCGGCGCCTTGAAGACGCCGCGCACTTCGCTGTCGGGAAAGGTCGCGGCATAGAAACGGGCCGCATCCTCGGCGTCCCTGTCGAACCACAGGCAGATGGTGTTTTTGGGAGTCTGCATAGGCATCCGGTTGTTGGAGGGAAATTGTGCCTCTCGCCGGGCCGGGCAACGCGGTGAGACCATTTGCGAACCGCGAGCCGGCCTGCGATGCCGTACCAGCTTGCTGGAGGCATGATCCGTCTAGTGTCGTGACGGCATGATGCCTTCTTCGCACGGCGGTCACAACCGCATTGTCGTCGCAACCGGTTTCCACGGTCATGACGTTTCGGAGCTGTGAGCGATTGAAGTGATCATACAACTGTACCGGCCACTGCTGTGTGCGATCGGGCGCGGTCCCAGCGTGAAGTCACGCAGGATTGAACGTGTCACTGCGCGCGTTGTCTCATTTACCCGTCGCTGGCGGGGCAGGGAGCCGCGAGGCACGGCGACGCGTGCCTGCCTCACTTCAAAATGCATCAACGCAAGAAAGGGGCCGTGTCATGAGAAGAACTCGAAACGCGTTGCTCGCAGGTGCAGCCCTTATTGCAACGACTCTGGGTGCGATCGTCTCGGTTCAGGCGCAGCAGCCGCCAGCGCCGCAACAACCACAACAGCAGCAGCCACAACAGCAACAGCAGCGCCCCAACATTCTCTTCATCATGGGCGACGATATCGGCCTGTATCAGCCGAGCATCTATCACCGCGGCCTGATGGTGGGCGAAACTCCGAACATCGATCGCATCGGCAATGAAGGTGCGTTGTTCACGCATTATTATGCCGAGCAGAGCTGCACCGCCGGCCGCAATGCGTTTTTCACCGGCATGCATCCGCTGCGCACCGGCATGATCCCGCCGCAACTGCCCGGCAGCCCGTCCTATCTGCGGCCGGGTACGCCGACGGTCGCGAAATTCCTGCTCGACCTCGGCTACAACACCGGCGAGTTCGGCAAGAACCATCTCGGCGATCACACCGAAGCGCTGCCGACCGCGCATGGCTTCCAGGAATTCTGGGGCTACCTGTATCACCTCGATGCGATGCAGGGCGTGAGCTTCCCCGACATCAACAAGTCGCCGACGCAGCAAACCGTGGCGCCGCCGTGTCGCAACACGTCCATTCCCGGCATGCCGGAGGTTCAAGGTGCTGTCGATCCGAAGACCACGGTTTGCCTGACGCCGCCGCGCAACGTGATGTGGTGCAGGTCCGATGGTACGAGCAAGTCGCAGACTTGTGCCGACCAGGGTCCGCTGACGCTCGAGCGGTCGAAGGGCGTCGACGAGGAGATCTCGTCGCGGGTCGTCGATTTCCTCGACCGCAATGATCCGAAGAAGACCAGCAAGCCGTTCTTCGTCTGGTACAATCCGGCGCGCATGCACATCACCACGGTGCTGAGCGACAGATATCAGGCCATGATCGGCGAGCCCGGCGGCAAGGACTGGGGCCTCAACGAGGCCGGCATGAAGCAGCTCGACGACAACATCGGCGTCGTGCTGAAGAAGCTCGAGGACATGGGCCAGCTTGACAACACCATCGTCGTCTTCACCACCGACAACGGCGCCGAGACCATCACCTTCCCGGATGGCGGCACGACGCCGTTCAAGGGCGGCAAGCTGAGCACCTGGGAAGGCGGCATGCGCGCGCCGGCGCTCATTCGCTGGCCGGGCGTGATCAAGCCGGGCACCGTCAAGAACGACATCTTCGCCTCGCTCGACTGGCTGCCGACGCTGGTCAACATCGGGGGCGGCGACAAGGGCGATGCGCTCAACAAGCGGATCATGGCCGGCAATTATCCCGGCATCGTCAAGACCAAGCTCGATGGCGTCGATCAGACCGAATATTTGTCCGGGCGTTCGGACAAGTCGGCGCGCGACACCTTCTTCTATTATTCCGGCAAGGAGCCGTCGGCGGTCCGCTACAAGAACTGGAAAATCTACTTCACGATGGTGTCCGACGCCCCGACCGGCTTCATCGCCGGGCCGTTGCCCTATCACTGGGCGCAGGTCGTCAACATCAAGCGCGATCCGTTCGAGACCTCGATCGGGTCCCAGTTCAAGACACTTACCGGCACGGGCGGCAGCATCGGCTCGCCCTCGACGGCCTACGTCTACGACTGGAACATGCTGCCGATCGGCCAGGCGCTGTGGCTGAAGGAACTGGAATCCTACACCGAGTTCCCGCCGATGCAGGACCCCGCGAGCTACAACCTCGAGCAGGTCCTGCAGCAGGTGAAGAACGCGCGGACATCCCGCGAGTAGAATTGACCGAAGCGGTAACCAGGGGGCGGGCGTTCGATCGCGGACGCCCGCCTGATGCTGCTTTTGATGTGTTTCTGGATAATCCAGGCGCTGACGGCCCTTTTTCCGACCGCGTCGTGGTTCAACCTCACGCCCCGTCGCCCGGCTCAGAAGACAAGCGCGGTACGGCAATCGTCCGCGTCGATGATGCGAATTCGCCGAGGCGATTGGACGGCCGCAGTCGGATCAAGCCATGCGCTCGGATAGCGACATCGTGGTTGAATCAAGGGCCGATCGGGAGCGGGCCCGCGATCGGGGTTCGGCGCGTCTGATCGACACGGCGATCCGGCTCAGCGTCCTCGCCCTGCTGCTCTATTTTTCTGTGACGCTGATCGCGCCCTTCCTGACGGTCGGGATCTGGAGCGCCGTGATCACGGTCGCGCTCTATCCGCTCTATTGCCGCATGGTCACTGTTCTTGGCGGCCGGCGGCGGCTTGCGGCGGTGCTGCTGACGATCATCACGCTGCTCATCGTGATCGGTCCTGCCACATGGCTCACATGGGGCCTGCTCGACGGCATGAAGTCTCTCTACAGCCGATTGGAGGTGCTGAGCACGCAGGTGCCGCAGCCGAGCGAAGCGGTGAAGGGCTGGCCGTTGATCGGCGAGCAGCTCTATAAAATCTGGAGCCTCGCTGCCAGCAATCTCGTTGCCGCGTTTGAAATGATCGCACCGCATCTGAAGCAATTCGGAACGGACCTGTTGCAGATTGTCGCCGACGCCGGCGTTGCCGCGCTGAAGTTTTTCGCGGCGATCGTCGTTGCCGGATTCCTGTATGCACCGGCGCCGGCGATCGTCGACTGGATCATGGCGGTCGCGCGAAAGATCGACCCGGAGCACGGCGAGGAATTCATCCGGCTTTCGAGCGCGACCATCCGCGCGGTGTCGCGTGGCGTCGTCGGGGTCTCGGCGGTGCAGGCGTTCTTTGCCGGCGTCGGCCTCGTCGTCGCGGGGCTTCCGGCGGCCACGCTGATCATGCTGGCCGTTCTCATTCTTGGGATCATTCAAGTGGGCCCGTCGGTCGTCCTGATACCGCTGGTGCTGTGGAGCTGGACGCAGTTGGAGACCATGCCGGCGCTGCTGTTCTCGGCCTACATGATCCCCGTCTCGCTGATGGACAACGTCCTGCGTCCGCTTGTCATGGGACGGGGCCTGCGCACGCCGACGCTCGTCGTCCTGATCGGCGTGATCGGAGGGACGATTTCATATGGGATTACGGGCCTGTTCCTCGGCCCCATCATTCTCGCCGTGATCTGGGAATTGCTGAAGGCCTGGACGAAGGACGCTGACACGGCCAGTTCCTGATGCGGGCGTGTGTGCGCAACGCGCATTCAACCGCAGGTCACTGCGCGCTGTCAGGACAATCGCTGGCGACATTTGCGCAACCCGTTTGTCTAACCGAAGTGCTGTGCTAACGGTCTCGCGCAACAGAGGGCTTCAGCCCCGAGGATGGGACAAGGAATACGATTGTGATGCTGAGGATCTTGAGCTGCCTTGCGGTTCTTTTGACGTGTGCGGGGAGCGCTTTCGCGCAGGACTATCCCACCAAGCCGGTCACGATTATCGTCCCGCTCGCTCCCGGCGGCCTTGCCGATCTGGTCGGCCGCAACATCACGCAGCCCATGCAGCAGGCGCTGGGCAAGCCCGTGCTGATCGAAAATCGCCCCGGTGCCGGCGGCGGACTCGGTGCTTCCGCAGTTTCGCGCAGCGAGCCGGATGGCCATACATTGTTGCTGGCGTTGTCGCCGGTCCTCGCATTGCCGGAGATGGATCGGGTCAACGGACAGAAGCCGTCCTACGAATTGTCGGATCTGTCTCCGATCGCGCGGCTCACGGCCGATCCGTTCGTCGTGCTGGTGCGGCCGGACTCGCCTTTCAAGACCTTTGCCGATGTGGTCGCAGCCGCAAAACAGAAGCCCGACGGGGTTTCTTACGCATCGTCCGGCACGCGCGGGTCGATCCATTTCGCGATTGCATTGGTGGAACGCGCCGCGAATGTCAGCTTCGTGCATGTGCCCTACCGCGGCGGCGGTCCGGCTGTTGCCGCGCTTCTGAGCAAGGACGTGGATTTCACGCTCGCCGCGCCGAGCGTCGCACTGGAGTTTGTCCGCTCGGGGCAATTGCGGCCGATCGCACGCAGTGGCGGTGAGCCGCTGGCGAATTATCCCGGTCTGACCAGCTTCAAGGAGCAGGGCATCGACGCGGAATATCTGCTGTGGTCGGCGCTTTACGCTCCTGCAGCGACGCCCAAGGAGATTCAGGAGAAGCTTCGCACGACGCTGCGCAACATCTTTGCCGATGACGCTTTCCGGAAAAACGCGGCGAAGGTGGGCCTCGATCTCAGCATGCTGCAGGGCAAGGAACTGGAAAAATTCCAGGCCGACGAGCTTGCGGTGACGAACGAGATCGTGCGCCGTCTCGGCAAACTCTGAACAGACAAGAGAGACATCGTAATGCGGATCGTACGCTATATCCGTGACAATTCCGTGCGCCTTGGCGTTCTGAAAGGCGATGCGATCATCGATCCGCTGGATGGGCTGGATCAGGGGCAGGCTGGCTGGTTCACGGACACCACGGCGCTGATCCAGGGCGGAGACGAGGCGATGGCGGCTTTGCGCGCCATCGTGGAGAAGGCCAACCCCGCGACCGCGCTTAAGGCTGCCGATGTGCGGTTGGCCGCGCCGATGATGCCGAGCACGATCCTGTGCAGCGGCAGCAATTACCACGATCACAATGCTGAAAAGCTCAACACCGGTATCAGCGGCAAGGAGCCGGAGTTTTTCGTCAAGACCAGCGATTGCGTCATCGGTCCGGACGAGGGGATCGTTTACGATCCGGTGCTGAGCCGGAAAATCGATTGCGAAACCGAGCTGGCGGTCGTCATCGGCAAGCCCGGACGGCATATTCCCGTCGAACGGGCGCTGGATCACGTGTTCGGCTATACCATCGTGAACGACGTGACCGCGCGCGACCGTCAGGTCCGCAGGAGCGGCGATTTCGTCTGGTACGAACTCGGGCGAAGCAAGGCGTTTGAGTCGAGCGCGCCGCTGGGGCCGTGCATCACCACGGCCGATGAAATCGGCGACCCGCAGAAGCTGCAGATCAAGACCCGCATCAATGGTGAATTGCGCCAGTCATCCACCACGGAACTGATGATCTGGACCTGCGCGGACCTGATCCACTTTTTCTCGATCAACTTCACGCTCAAGCCCGGCATGGTGATTATCACCGGAACGCCGGCAGGGACTGCATGGTCGACCGACACCGAACTGGGCGGCAAGTGGAAGCCCGCGCCCGGGCTGGTGCCGGCCGCGCGCTATTGCGAACCGGGCGACGTGGTTGAATGCGAGATCGAGAAGATCGGCATCCTGAGGAATCCGGTCGTCTGAGACTGACGTCGCTGCGGTTTCCTTTATGAAACCGCAGCGCTCGAACGAGCCGCCAGGGTTGGGATTCTAGCGCCAACGTCGCCGCCTGTAGCCCGGATGAGCGAAGCGAAATCCGGGTCCGGTCTTCCGTATGTCCCAGTTTTCCCGCATGTCGCTTCGCTCATGCGGGCTACGCTTCCTGCATCGCATTGCTCCGTTCGTCCCCGCGAAAGCGGGGACCCAGAGCCGCGCGGGCGGTTTTTGATGGACGATGACGGGTACCCGGGAGCGCCGCGGGCGCGGCCCATCCTGCGTCTCGTTTTCGGCGTTGCTCAACGAGGTGGCCGTAACCCAGGTTAACTGCGGTAGTTGAAATTGCAGGTGCGCACGTCAATGATCGTGATGTGAGCCATCTTCTACGAATTGCGGGGGGCTGCAGATGAATTTCACAACACCGAGTATTCCGCGCTGGATTAAGAGCATACGAAATCCGCACTACAAGAACATTTTCGAATTCAATCTCGGAAACAGGAACCTTTGGGGAACCGAGACATTATTGGGCGACTGGTCAGGCCAGTTTCTTGTTATCGCGCAGGACTTCTACCCCACCTCTTACATTGAGAAAAACATCAAAGATGGTCTAGTTAATCCATACTGTCACAAAGAAGGAATCCCGACAAATTCGAATTTGATTAAGACGCTTCGACACTTCGGCTACCTGAAAGGCAATGAAACGAATGTAAACTGCGGGTTTCTTTATGTTTCCGCATGCTTCTTGCTGAGAGCGGATGGCAATATTCGTGGTTCGCTACCAGATCGAGACAATGTGCTGCGGCAATCACTGCCCGTGCTGCAGTTCACGATCGAGAATATGAAAAATCTCGAGTGCGCGGTCGCTATGGGTAAGCCTGCGGCGGATGCTGTTCTCAAGTCGCCTCTGTCGGCCTTGCTGAAGGGGCGTCGGGTCCGATGCTTCGAGGTAAGTCACCCCGCTTATGCCATGACTGATGCGGCGCGGATGGAGCAATGGGAGCCGGTCTTTTCCGCTTCAAAGAGCTCAAGGTCGGGCGGTGTATTCACCTGAGCACTCCGGGCACTATTCACCAATTAGAGGACCTTCCCCGGATTGAGGATCCCGTTCGGGTCGAGCGTCGCCTTCAGGTGGCGCATCAATTCGGGCGCGGTCCGGTCCTTCACCAGAGTCATGGTTTCGTAGGGGAGGAAGTGCGAAGCGCTTTGGGATGCCTATAACTCAAACAACCGCTCCTTAAGTTGTTCGCAAGCGCCATCAAGTCCGGGAAATAGCGATCCGGCTGTAATACCCATCAATGCTAATTCTTGCATGACAACGGGGCGCTCAGACGCGGGTAGGTCGATTACGCGAAGGTACGTTTTCCTGTTTCGCAGAGAAGCGTGTGATATCAGGGCTTCGATGTCGTCGACATTCGTTACGCTTGAGATGGCTTGTTGTGGAACCAGTCTAGGATTGTTGATCGAGAGCGGACTAAGAAACGAAAAGTGTGGTGGAGCTGGAGACAGAACAGATAGCGGCATGACATCTCTTTGCCACTCGCGACGATCGAGAACAAATATCCTCACAAAACCGTCCTCTGACCGGTTTTCTTTTCTGAGGTTCCGATAGGCAAAGAAAGCGCTAATGAATGGTGAGTGTGTCCAGTCGAGTAGCGGCGTCGGATAGCCATGATGCTGAACTAAGCTATAAAATGCCGCGTTTTGAAGAGTATCGTTCAAATTGAAAAGATGTTGTGTCATGGAGCTTAGGTTTCCATGAAGAACTTGAATATCGTGGCCAACAAATCTCCGAAGGTTGAATCGGCCCATTCTGTGAAAGTGAGTCCGGAGCCTCCATTTGTTGCTTTCCTGCCCCCGGAATACATAGCGGTCGGGTTCTTGTGCGACGGCGAATTCCTTGAATTCTGACCAAGTGGAAATGTGGGCCTCTACCTTAAATTCGGATAGCTGGTTCGCTCTGCCAGGATAAAGGAGCGCTTGGCCCTGTTCGCCGGACTGTGCGCGCCATTTGATGTGGAGATTGTTCTCTGAGTCGAACTCCCAATGCGTCTTTAATTGGGACTCAAAAGACAGTCCGGGAAACTGGTGGGCGATTGCTTCCCACGGGACGGGCGTTGCGCTGCTCGGGTCGATAGCTTGCAGGCTTAGTTCAATATCAAACTCACGAGCGGTGTCGTTTTTCGGGATACGAAGATCGGCATAAATTGGCGGAACGTTTGCGCCAGCCTGCGTGGGAAACCCGGCGGCTGTGCCTTCATACTGATTGCCTAGGTCGTCTAATTCGATAACGGCGATGCCGGACGTGTTTCCTTCGAAGTCTCCGATCCATTGTCCTCGCATGAACATCCCTCAAATGAAATTGAGCGAAGCGAAAGAGGAGGCGGCAATTGAACTCTGACAGTCTGCCTAAGGTTTGGTGCTTGTTGCAATTGTTTCGCCAGTTGTGAAATGTGGGGCGGCAGACCATCCGCGCCAAATGCTCCCCTCACAACACCTTCCCCGGATTGAGGATGCCGTTCGGGTCGAGCGTCGCCTTCAGCTGGCGCATCAGCGAAAGCGCAACAGGGTCCTTCACCTGCGGCAGCCAGTCGACCTTGGCGAGGCCGATGCCGTGTTCGGCCGAGATCGAGCCGCCGTATTTGCCGACGACGCCATACACGGTGCGCTGCACCTCTTCCTCGCGCGCCATGAACGCGGCCTTGTCCATGCCGGCCGGCTGCGTGATGTTGTAATGGATGTTGCCGTCGCCGACATGGCCGAACGGCATCGGCCGTGCGCCGGGCACGAGCGCAATCACCGCGGCATTCGCCTCCTCGATGAAGGCCGGGATCTCCGCCACCGGCACCGAGATGTCATGCTTGATCGAGCCGCCCTCGCGCTTCTGCACGTCGCCGGCTTCCTCGCGGATGCGCCAGATCGAGCGGGCCTGCTCCAGGGTTTCGGCAATGGTGCCGTCGACGATCAGCCCGCGTTCGGCGCCGGCCTCGAAAATTCCCTCGACCAGTTCGCGCAGGCCGGTTTCCGCCTGCGATGACAATTCCATCAGCACATACCACGGATGCGGCTTATCGAGCGGATCGCGGGTGCCGTCGATGAAGCGCACGGCGAGATCGACATTCATGCGGGTCATCAGTTCGAAGGTCGTGACCTGGCTGCCGGCGCGTTCGTAGGCGAGGCCGAGCAGATCGACCGCGGCCTGCACCGACGGAATGCCGAACAGCGCCAGCTCGACCGCGCGCGGGCGCGGCACGAGGCGCAGCACCGCCGCGGTGATGATGCCGAGTGTGCCTTCGGCGCCGATGAACAGGTTCTTGAGGTCGTAGCCGGTGTTGTCCTTCTTCAGCTTGTTGAGGTTGTTGAGCACGCGGCCATCCGCGAGCACGACCTCGAGGCCGAGCGCATGCGCGCGCGCGACGCCGTGCGCGATCGCCGCGGTGCCGCCGGCATTGGTCGAGAGATTGCCGCCGACGGTGCAGGTGCCCTCGGACGGCAGCAGCTGCGGATAGAGCCGGTCGACCTGCGCGGCGGCCTCGCGCGCGCGCTGGAGCGTGACGCCGGCCTCCGCGGTCAGCGTGTTGGTGATGGGGTCGACCTCGCGGATGCGCGTCATGCGGTTGAGCGAGAGCACGATCTCGCCGTTGAGCGCGACCTGGCCTCCGACGAGGCCGGTGTTGCCGCCTGCGGCACGATGGCGGTCCGGGTCTCGTTCGCGAGTTTCAGGATCGCCGCCACCTGCTCGGTCGAATCGGGGCGCAGGACCAGCGGGGAGTGGCCGACCCAGCGCTCGCGCTGCTCGTGCAGATAGCCGGCCTGCACGTCCGGATCGGTGATGGCGTATTTCTCGCCGACGATGGCGGTGAACTTGGTGATCAGGTCTTTATCTGGATTGAGCATCGGCACTTCTACGAGGATGAATTGCGGTTATTGCGTCTTCGGGGCGGCGGCGCGCCGCAGCCGGTCGTTGAAGGCCTCGCCCAGGCCTTCATGCGGGATCGGCATGACGGCGATGGCCGCACCGCCTCTCGCATCGAGTTGCCGCAAATGGCCGAACAGATTGGCCGCGGCCTCTTCGAGATCGCCCTGTTCCGACAGGTTGAGGGTGGCCGCAGCGCCGGGAAGGGGGGCGCCGAAGGCGAGCAGCGATTCGCCGGGCTCGACCGCGGTCGCATCGAGGCGCAGCGTCGCGCGGGGCGCATAATGGCTTTCCAGCATGCCCGGGGCGAGCGGCGTTTCTTCAGTCATCTCAGGAGGTTGGGCCAGGTCATGGCCAAGCGTCGCGGCGATTTGCGCGCGCGACAGCCCGCCCGGCCGCAGCAGCGATGGCGGCCCGTCGAGGCACGCGACGATGGTGGATTCGATGCCGACCGGCGTCGGCCCGCCATCCACGATCATGTCGATTTTTCCGTCGAGGTCCTGGAGCACATGCGCCGCCGTGGTCGGCGAGACATGGCCCGACAGATTGGCCGAGGGCGCCACGATCGGCTTGCCGAAGGCGCGCAGGATGGTCCGCGCCAGCGCATGGTCCGGCACCCGAATCGCGATCGAATCGAGTCCCGCCATCGCCAGTTCCGACACCGGGCAGGCCGCCGCCCGCGGCAGCACGAGCGTCAGCGGCCCCGGCCAGAAAGCCGCCGCCAGCGCCTCCGCGTCGGCGTTGAATATGCCGAGCTCACGGGCCGAATCGAGATCGGGCACGTGGGCGATCAGCGGGTTGAAGGCGGGCCGGCCCTTGGCATCATAGAGGCGCGCAACAGCTTGACCGTTGGTGGCGTCGGCCCCCAAGCCGTAGACAGTTTCGGTCGGAAACGCGACCAGGCCGCCGCGCGCGAGGCAATCCGCCGCCTTCTGCGCCGCGCCCGGACCGGCCTGAATCAGGCGCGTTTTTGTCGTGACATGCATGCGAGCGTCTTTAGCGTGTTTCGCCGGCTTTTTCCCGCGCGGTCCGCGAAAAAAGATTGCACAAAATTGGTTGCTGCATCGCCTTGCAGACGCGCCGCGTCGTGGCTATAAGACCGGCCTTCCAGTTGTCGGAGTGTAGCGCAGCCTGGTAGCGCACCTCGTTCGGGACGAGGGGGTCGCAGGTTCGAATCCTGCCACTCCGACCATTTTTCCCGGTCTTTGTCCGCAATCGTCGGACCGGTGTTCGGCGCTGTTCGCGCCGAATGTCTGCGATGGTCGGTAATTGTCTGATCTGGCCGCTGGCGGCCATCCTTCCCCGCTCCGGGACGCACGTTGTTGCGCGGTTGGATCGCCTTGACCCTCTCAGACGCGAGTTACCGCCGCGGTGGATACAAGTTCCGGTTTTGCCGATCGTGACACGGCGCCCCCGGGACGTCCGTCGCCATGGACGATCTGCATCGTCACTTTGAACGCGATGCCGGGCATGACGCCAAGGTGCCGGCCTGGTAGATCGCGACGGGTCTCAGCCGATCCACCCAGCGCTTCGGCGGCGATGCCCATCCAGTCCGTCAGGCCACTGCCTCGCCGTGACCCGGCTTCGCGTCGACGGTTGCGCTCCGCTCGCGGCTGAAGCTTGCGAGCCGTTGCGCTTGGATCACCGCACCTTGCTTGTTAGTCCATGCGCGCAGGTAGGACACGAATTTGCCGCTTACTGTCGTTGCCCTTGTGCACGCGCGATCAAACGGACGTTACATGAGGATGTGCGCGCGACCCCATGAGGCGGTTTGACTCAGGGGTGTCAGGGGCGATCACGATTGATCAGTGAGCTTGTTGTCACCGTCCGGTGGCCTTCGAGGCAGGACAAGTTGGCCAACTG
>JAEWHY010000297.1 GCA_023387555.1 Pseudomonadota bacterium | reverse complement strand
GCGATCGGGCCATCGGTCTGTTGCAGGCGTTTGTTGTTCATAGCATGAACGTCAGCTAAGATCAAACCACCGTCCTCCCTCAACCCATCAGGACATCCTTCGGTCCATGTGCGGCATTGCCGGCCTGTTCGATCTGCGACGCTCTCCGCGCGGGGAGAGGTTTTCCGCGCGCGCGCAAATCATGGCCGACACCATGCTCCATCGCGGTCCAGACGGCTCCGGCGGTTGGGGCGATGAGGCCGCCGGCATCGGACTGGCGCACCGGCGTCTCGCCATCGTCGATCTGAGCCCTACGGGGGCGCAGCCGATGCACTCCGCGGACGAGCGGTTCGTGATCACCTACAATGGCGAGGTCTACAATTTTCAGGACCTGCGGGTGGAGCTCGCAGCCCTCGGCCACGTCTTTCGCGGCACCTCCGATACCGAGGTCATGCTTGCGGCCTTCGTCCAATGGGGCGTGGCGGAGGCGGTGACGCGCTTTGTCGGCATGTTCGCCTTTGCCGTATTCGACCGGCGCGAGCGCCGTCTGTATCTCGTACGCGACCGCATTGGCGTGAAGCCGCTGTACTGGAGCATCCAGGACGGCACGCTGCTGTTCGGTTCGGAGTTGCGTGCGTTGATGGCACATCCGGCGTTCCGGCGGGATCTCGATCCCGACGCGATCTCAGCCGTGGTGGCCTACAGCTATGTCCCCTCGCCCGCCACGGTCTTCCGCAACGTGCACAAGCTGCCCCCCGGCGCGATCCTCAGCATCAGCGCCGGCGGCGAACCACAGATCGCGCGCTACTGGCGGATCGAAGACGCCGCGGCACGCCGCGGCACCGCGAAGTACGATGCCGGCGAAGCGGTAGATGCACTCGAGGCGCTGCTGCGCGATTGCGTCCGGCGCCGCATGGTCGCGGATGTGCCGGTGGGAGCGTTTCTGTCCGGCGGCATCGATTCCTCGCTCGTGGTGGCGCTGATGCAGTCGGAGTCCAACGCGAGGGTCCGCTCCTTCACCATCGGTTTCAGCGACGGCGCTTACGACGAATCCGCGATCGCGCGGCAAGTCGCGGACCATCTGCGCACCGACCACACCGAGATCCGCCTCGATGCATCGGACGCGCTCGACCTCGTGCCGCAGATCCCCGACTGGTTCGACGAGCCCTTTGCCGATTCCTCGCAGCTTCCGACTTATCTTGTCGCTCAGGTCACCCGGAAGCACGTCACCGTGGCGCTGTCCGGCGACGGCGGCGACGAATTGTTCGCCGGTTATCCGAAATATGTCTGGCTCGACCAGGTCTGGCGTGCGGCGGGCCGCCTGCCGCGGCCGCTGCGCGCGCTTGCCGGCGGCGTGCTCTCGCGCACGCCGGAGGCGGCCCTGAAGCCCCTCGCCGCCGCGGTTCTGGATGCCGGCCGCGCCGAACGCATCGGCGAAAAATCCCGGCGGCTGGCCCTCGCCTTGTCTGCCTGCGATCCGGACCGCGCCGGCCTTGCGCTGGCTCGCGTCGGCATCGATCGCAACCTCGTCAGCGGCGCAACCCATGGCTACCGGCTCACGCCGCTGGAGGGCCTCGCGGCGCACCTGCCGGATCTCGTCTCCCGAATGCAGGTCAATGATATCGCGACCTATCTGCCCGATGACATTCTGACCAAGGTCGACCGCTGCAGCATGGCGGTTTCGCTGGAAGCGCGCGAGCCGCTGCTCGATCATCGGCTGATCGAATTCGCCTGGTCCCTGCCGCGCGATGTCCATCAGTCCGGCGGTCCGAAAGGCCTCTTGCGCGCGGTGCTCGGGCGCTACATCCCGCCGGCCTGGATGGATCGCCCGAAGCGCGGCTTCTCGGTGCCGCTCAGCGAATGGCTGCGCGGGCCGTTGCGCGACTGGGCCGGCGAATTGCTGTTGCCGCAGCGCCTCAAGGCCGAAGGCCTGTTCGATGCCGCGACTGTCGACCGGCTCTGGCAGCGTCACCGCAGCGGCGCCGAGAATAATGCGACAGGCCTGTGGAACATCCTGATGGTCCGCGCCTGGTCCGAGCGCTGGCTCAAGGCGTGAGCGGAGACACATGAGCAACGTCGATGAAAAGGTCGCCAAGGGTTTTGGCGACGAATGGTCCACATTCCGGCAGGGCGACGAGGACCTGACGCCGGAGCAGCGTCAGGCCATCTTCGAGAATTATTTCGCGATATTTCCCTGGAGCGCACTGCCGAAGGACGGCGGCACCGGCCTCGATGCCGGTTGCGGCAGCGGGCGCTGGTCGATGGGCGTTGCGCCGCGCGTCAAACACCTTCATGCGCTGGACGCGAGTGCCGACGCGCTCGGCGTCGCGCGGCAAAACCTAGCGCCGTTCCGCAACGTCACCTTCCATCATGCCAGCGTCGGCAATATCCCGCTGCCCGACGAGTCACTCGACTTCGCCTTTTCGCTCGGCGTCCTGCATCATGTTCCGGATACGCAAGGCGCGATTGAAACGATCGCCGCGAAACTCAGGCCCGGCGCCCCGTTCCTGATCTATCTCTACTATGCTTTCGACAATCGCCCGGCCTGGTTCCGAGGCATCTGGGCGGTGAGCGACATCGTGCGCAAGATCATCTCGCCGCTGCCGCATCCAGCGCGCTTCGCCGTAAGCCAGGTCATCGCCGCCCTGGTCTACTGGCCGCTGACGCGTCTCGCGCTGATCGCCGAGAAACTGGGCCTGTCGGCCGACGCGATCCCCCTCTCATGGTACCGCGACAAGTCCTTCTACGTGATGCGGACCGATGCCTATGAC
>JAEWHY010000263.1 GCA_023387555.1 Pseudomonadota bacterium | reverse complement strand
TACCCGCCGCGCCTCAGCTGACGTTCGCAACCTGAAGCACGGATATCTTTTCGACGGTCTGAAATGAAAAAGAGCAGGGCGGTGGCCCTGCTCAAAATTAATGCAAACGCTTCCGGCGTGCGTTTTAAACGTTTTTGGTGAAGCGTAGCGGCGCGTTTGGCGCTCGCGATCCTCCCAAGACTTGGACCGGTTGGGCAACGGCTGCCCAACGCGAAGGCGGATAGCTATAGCATCTTTGCGTTGCACGGCAAGCGCTGTAATCGTCATGCCAGAAGCTGGGCAGGCTCGATCCCCGCCTTGTTTTTTCCTGTGCAATCCGGTTTCACTCGCCTCCGCCCAAGACCGGCCGATTCCTCCGAAAGCTCACAATGCGACTGTCGCGCTATTTCCTTCCGATCCTGCGAGAAACCCCGAAAGAAGCTGAGATCGTATCGCATCGGCTGATGCTGCGGGCCGGCATGATGCGACAGGAGGCGGCAGGTATTTACGCCTTCCTGCCGCTCGGGCTACGGGTGCTGGACAAGATCTGCGACATCGTCCGCGAGGAGCAGAATCGCGCCGGCGCGATCGAGCTGCTTATGCCGACGATCCAGAGCGCCGAGCTGTGGCGAGAGAGCGGACGTTACGACGCCTACGGCAAGGAGATGCTGCGGATCAAGGACCGGCACGAGCGCGAGATGCTCTATGGTCCGACCAACGAGGAGATGATCACCGACATCTTCCGCGCCTATGTGCGCTCGTATCGCGATCTTCCGCTCAACCTCTACCACATCCAGTGGAAGTTCCGGGACGAAGTCCGGCCGCGCTTCGGCCTGATGCGCGGGCGCGAATTCCTGATGAAGGACGCCTATTCGTTCGATCTCGACCAGGCTGGTGCGCGTCATTCCTACAACAAGATGTTCGTGGCCTATCTGCGCACCTTCGCCCGCATGGGCCTCAAGGCGATCCCGATGGTGGCGGAGACCGGACCGATCGGCGGCAATCTCAGCCACGAATTCATCATCCTCGCCTCGACCGGCGAAAGCGAAGTGTTCTGCCACCGCGATTATCTCGATTTCCCGGTGCCTTCCGAAGCCGTGGATTTCGACGACATTGCCGGCCTGCAGGCGACGGTGGACCAATGGACCTCGCTTTATGCTGCGACCTCGGAAAAACACGACGCGGCGGCCTTCGAGGCCCTGCCGGATGCATCCCGTGTGTCCGCCCGCGGCATCGAAGTGGGGCATATTTTCTATTTCGGCACCAAATATTCCGAGCCGATGAAGGCACTGGTGACGGGACCAGATGGCACGGACCATCCCGTCCACATGGGTTCCTATGGCATCGGCCCTTCGCGCCTTGTCGCCGCCATTATCGAGGCGTCTCACGATGATGCCGGAATCATCTGGCCCGAAAGCGTCGCCCCGTTCCGGGTGGCGATCCTCAATCTGAAGCAAGGCGATGCGGCGACCGACGCCGCATGCGAAAAGCTGTACGGTGAATTGCAGGCACGCGGCGTGGATACCCTCTATCACGATCTCGACGAGCGCCCCGGCTCCAAATTCGCGACCGCGGATCTGATCGGCATTCCCTGGCAGGTTGTGGTCGGGCCCAAGGGGCTTGCTGCGGGCCAGCTTGAGGTGAAGCGTCGTGCGGACGGCAGCCGGGAGATGTTGAGTCCGGACGAGGTCCTGAACCGGCTTGGATAACACGAGCGCCATATTCAGAGCTTGGTCGGTAGCCCGTCCCATGAAATTGTGTGGGCTGCCGGCGGTTTGGTATTTGGCGGTGGTTTGAATTGGCCAGAATCTGATGAAATTGGCCGATTCAGGAGTCTGAATGAGCGAACCGAACGCGACGCGTCCCTTTGCACCCTTCGAATGGATGCTGTCGCTGCGCTACCTGCGAGCGCGGCGCAAGGAAGGATTCATTTCCGTCATCGCCAGCATTTCCTTTCTCGGAATCATGCTCGGTGTTGCGACACTGATCATCGTCATGGCGGTGATGAACGGCTTCCGCAAAGAATTGCTTGAGAAGATCCTCGGCATGAACGGCCACCTGCTGGTGCAGCCGCTGGAATCGCCGCTGACCGACTGGAAGGAACTGGCAACGCGGTTGAGCGGCGTACAGGGCGTGCGGCTTGCCGCGCCGATGGTCGATGGTCAGGCGCTGATCTCCTCGCCGTTTCATTCGACCGGTGTGGGTGTGCGCGGGATGCGCGCCGCCGATATCGACAAGCAGGCGTCGATCTCGTCGAACCTGAAGCAGGGAACGCTGGACGGCTTCGACGAGGGGCAGGGCATCATCATCGGCAAGCGCCTCGCCGACGCCTTGTCGGTCCGCGCCGGCGACAATGCCACGCTGGTTGCGCCGCGCGGCGCCGTGACTCCGATGGGCACCACGCCCCGGATCAAGACCTACAGGATCGCCGCCGTCTACGAGATCGGCATGTCGGAATACGACTCCAATTTCGTCTACATGCCGCTCGCGGAATCGCAGGCCTATTTCAATCGATCGGGCGACGTCACGGCGATCGAAGTCTACATCGACAAGCCGGACAATTACCGCGAATTTCGAACGCTGCTGACCAAGGCAGCGGAGCGCCCCATCTTCATCACCGACTGGACGCAGCGCAACGCCACCTTCTTCAATGCGCTGCAGGTCGAGCGCAATGTGATGGCGCTGATCCTGTCGCTGATCGTGCTGGTCGCGGTGATGAACATCATCTCCGGCCTGTTCATGCTGGTGAAGGACAAGGGCCGCGACATCGCGATTCTGCGCACCATGGGGGCGACCCAGGGCGCGATCATGCGCGTCTTCCTGATCACCGGCGCCTCGATCGGGGTGGTTGGAACGACGCTCGGATTCCTCGTCGGCGTGCTCGTTTGTGCCAACATCGAGTCGCTGCGCCAGTTCGTATCGTGGCTGACGGCGCGGGAAGTGTTTGCGCCCGAATTGTATTTCCTGTCGCGCCTGCCGGCCGAGATCGATGCCGGCGAAACGACGGCTGTCATCGTCATTGCGCTGGCGATGTCGCTCGCGGCGACGCTGTATCCGTCATGGCGCGCGGCCCGTCTCGATCCGGTCGAGGCGCTCCGCTATGAATGAGCGCGTGATGGCGGACAATCCCTCGGCCGCGGCGCGGTCCGCGACAGCGCCGGTGCTCTATCTGAATGGGGTGCAGCGGCGCTATCAGCAGGGCGAGTCCGAGTTGATGATCCTGCGCGGTGCGGAGCTGGGCTGCTGGCTCGGCCAGTCGATCGCGCTGATCGCCCCCTCGGGGGCCGGCAAGTCCACCTTGTTGCATATCGCCGGCCTGCTCGAGCATCCCGACGGCGGCGAAGTGTTCGTCGATGGGCGGCCGACCGCGAATTTGTCCGATGCGGAACGCACCGCGATCCGCCGCGTCGAGATGGGCTTCGTTTATCAGGCACATCATCTGCTGCCGGAATTCTCGGCGGTCGAGAATGTCATGCTGCCGCAGATGATCCGCGGGCTGTCGCGGGCCGAAGCCCGGAAGCGGGCGAGCGAGCTTCTGTCCTATCTCGGGCTGAAGGCCCGGCTGGAGCATCGCCCGGCCGAATTGTCCGGCGGCGAGCAGCAGCGTGTGGCCATCGCGCGCGCGGTTGCCAACGCGCCGCGCATCCTTCTGGCCGACGAGCCGACCGGGAACCTCGATCCCCATACCGCCGACCACGTCTTTGACACGCTGCGGCAGCTGGTCAGCGCATCGGGGCTGGCCGCGATCATCGCGACCCACAATCTTGACCTGGCACGCCGCATGGACCGGCGCGTGACGATCCGCGAGGGGGTTGTGGTCGAGCTCGATTGAACCAGGCCGTTTTGCGCCGCTGTCATAATCCGACCGTCAGGCCGGGTATTGAAAGGGCGGGCGGCATTCCCATTTTCCAGCGCCTGCCTCAAACATTCTCCAACCATGACGAGCCATGACTGACCAAGCCAGAACGACCGACATCGTCGGACGTGAACTCCGCCCGTTGCCGTCCCTCATCTTCGGGTCACGCTGGCTGCAATTGCCGCTCTACCTCGGCCTGATCGTGGCTCAGGGCGTCTATGTGCTGCTGTTCCTGAAGGAGCTGTGGCATCTCACGCTGCACTCGATGGAGTTCACCGAACAGCAGATCATGCTGGTGGTGCTGGGCCTGATCGATGTCGTGATGATTTCGAACCTCTTGGTCATGGTCATCGTCGGCGGTTACGAAACCTTCGTGTCGCGGCTGCGCCTGCAGGGGCATCCGGATCAGCCGGAATGGCTGAGCCACGTCAACGCCAGCGTCCTCAAGATCAAGCTGGCGATGGCGATCATCGGCATTTCGTCGATTCACCTGCTGCGGACCTTCATCGAGGCCGGCAATCTCGGCGGTCCGAAGGCGACCTACACCGAGGCCGGCATCATGTGGCAGGTCATCATCCATGTGGTGTTCATTCTGTCGGCGATCGGGATTGCCGCTGTGGATCGCATGACCCACGTGCCGGCGCACCATCGGCGCGAGGATCACTAGGTCGCGGAATATGATTCTGCCGGCTGGGCGCGCTCCCGCGCCGGCCGGCAGACCGCTCCACCCCATGTCGAAATCCAGCTTGACTGAGAACAAACAAGGAACTATGTTCCCTTTACGTTCTCACGTAGATGAACTCTGCGGGGTTTGGACAGGGAGCCGCCAATGTTTCGCGCCGTCGTTGAGGAGGCCGCCGCACTGGCCTCGCTGTCACTCTTTCTCGGGATGATCGCTATCTGGGCACAAGTGCTCGGCGGTCTGTAAGTTGTCCGGAAATCAGTCGCGTCTGTTGTGAGCGTCAGGCGTTTGTTGCGTCCGCGGGAAAAAAGGACGCGGTTTCGGCCGGGCGCCCACCTTCGGGTTGCGTCTGCGTAGGTGGGGGCCCGGCTGCTTCCTCACGGTGCCAGTATCGGCCGGTGCGAACATGCGGGCTGATGGCACTTGTGACAGTTCGATTCGTGACAGTTCCGATTCGCGGGTCTCACATTCGGGACTTCCTCGTAGGACCGCTCTGGGGAAAACGGGTGCGCAGGACTGCCCCGACGGATTGGCGGTGGACTTGGCGGCGGGCGCTCCCCACGATTGAGGCCGACCGGTCAGATTCGTGAGGCTTCAAGGTGTCGGATGCACCCTTTGTGCACCTGCATGTGCACTCTTCCTATTCGCTGCTCGAAGGCGCCCTGAAGATCGGCAAGCTGGCCGACCTCGCCAAGGCCGACCGGCAGCCAGCGCTCGCGCTGACCGACACCGACAACATGTTCGGGGCGCTGGAATTCTCGGAAAAGCTTGCGTCCTCGGGCATCCAGCCGATAGTCGGCTGCTGCTTTTCCGTCGATTTCGGCGACCAGCCGCGGGATCCGCGCAATCCGGTGCACAACAAGGCGCTGCCGCGCCTGCTGCTCCTTGCGGCGCGCGAGGATGGCTACCGGCGGCTGATGCAACTGTCGTCGCGCGCCTTTCTCGATTCGCCCGCGAACGAGCCGCCGCATGTGCCGCTGTCGTGGCTCGAAGAGGGCGCGGAGGGGCTGATCGCGCTCACCGGCGGGCCGACCGGCGCACTGGACCAGGCGATCAGGGCAGGGCAGCTCGATCTCGCACAGGCGCGCGCACAACGGCTTCGGGACGTGTTCGGCGATCGTCTCTATGTGGAGTTGCAGCGTCACGGTCTGCCGGAGGAGCAGGCGACCGAGCCGCATCTGATCGACATCGCCTATGCGCAGTCGCTGCCCTTGGTCGCGACCAACGAGCCGTTCTTCGCGACCCCGTCGGACTACGAATCGCATGACGCGCTGATCTGCATCGCCGAGGGCCGCCTGATCGCCGAGACCGACCGGCGCCAGCTGACGCCGCAGCATTATTTCAAGAGCCGCAAGGAAATGGCGGCCTTGTTTGCCGACCTGCCCGAGGCGATCACGAACAGCGTCGAGATCGCGCAGCGTTGCTCCTACCGTCCGCGCACCTCGAAGCCGATCCTGCCGCGTTTCACCGCCGGCGATACCGACGAGGGCGTCGAGCTGCGCAAGCGCGCTCAGGACGGGCTCGAGCGGCGCATCGCGCTGCATGGCCTCGCGCCCGGTACCACGCGCGAGGACTATGACGCCCGGCTGTCGTTCGAGCTCGATGTCATCGAGCGCATGAAATACCCGGGTTACTTCCTGATCGTCGCGGACTTCATCCAGTGGGCCAAGGTGCACGATATTCCGGTGGGCCCGGGGCGCGGCTCCGGCGCGGGGTCGCTGGTTGCCTATGTGCTCACCATCACCGACCTCGACCCGATGCGCTTCGGCCTGCTGTTCGAACGCTTCCTCAATCCCGAACGCGTGTCGATGCCGGACTTCGACATCGATTTTTGCCAGGACCGCCGCGATGAGGTGATCCGCTACGTCCAGGAGCGCTACGGCCGCGATCAGGTCGCGCAGATCATCACCTTCGGCACGCTGCAGGCGCGCGGGGTGTTACGCGACGTCGGCCGGGTGCTGGAAATGCCGTACGGGCAGGTCGACAAGCTCTGCAAGCTCGTGCCGCAGAACCCGGCCAATCCGGTCACGCTGGCCAAGGCAATCGATGAAGAACCCAAGCTGCAGGCCGAGCGCGATGCCAATCCGACTGTGCGACGTGCGTTCGACATTGCGCGGAAACTTGAAGGCCTGACGCGCCACGCCTCGACGCACGCCGCCGGCATCGTGATCGGCGACCGGCCGCTGGCGGAGCTTGTGCCGCTCTACCGCGATCCGAAATCGGACATGCCGGTTACCCAGTTCAACATGAAATGGGTTGAGCCGGCCGGCCTTGTGAAGTTCGACTTCCTCGGCCTGAAGACGCTGACCGTGCTGAAGACCGCGGTCGACCTTTTGAAACAGCGCGGCATCGAGGTCGACCTGTCGGCCATTCCGCTGGACGACAAGAAGACCTACGAGTTGCTCGGACGCGCGGAAGCCGTGGGCATCTTCCAGCTGGAAAGTCAGGGCATGCGGCGTGCGCTGCTCGACATGAAGCCGGACCGCTTCGAGGACATCATCGCGCTGGTCGCGCTGTATCGGCCGGGTCCGATGGCGAATATCCCGACCTATTGCGCCCGCAAGCACGGCGACGAGGAGCCGGATTACATCCATCCCAAGCTCGAGGAGGTGCTCAAGGAGACCTTCGGCGTCATCGTCTATCAGGAACAGGTGATGCAGGCCGCGCAGATCCTGGCCGGCTATTCGCTGGGGCAGGCCGATCTGTTGCGCCGCGCCATGGGCAAGAAGATCCGCAGCGAGATGCAGGCGCAGCGCGAGTTGTTCGTGAAAGGCGCGGTCGAGCGTGGCGTGCAGAAGTCGCAGGCGGACGCAATCTTCGACCTCTTGGAACGCTTCGCCGAATACGGCTTCAACAAGAGCCACGCCGCCGCCTACGCGCTCGTCGCCTATCAGACCGCCTACATGAAGGCGAACTACCCGGTGGAGTTCCTGGCGGCGTCGATGACGCTCGACATGGGCAATACCGACAAGCTCGCGGAATTCCGCAACGAGGCCGAGCGGCTCGGCTTCAAGCTCGAGCCGCCTTCGATCAACCGCTCGGGCCGCGCCTTCGAGGTCGAAGGCAACACGATTTTCTATTCACTCGCGGCGCTGAAAGGCGTTGGCGGGCAAGCGGTCGATGCCATCGTTGCCGCGCGCGCCAAAGGGCCGTTCCGCGATCTCACCGACTTTGCGTCGCGGATCAATCCGCGTGCGGTCAACAAGCGCGTGCTGGAAAGCCTCGCCGCCGCCGGCGCCTTCGATCAACTCGATAAGGACCGGGCTCGGGTCCATGCCGCGGTCGAAACCATGCTCGCGGTCGCCACTCGCGCGCATGATTCCGCCGAGAGCGGCCAGAACGAATTGTTCGGCGGCCCGTCGCATCGCGAACCGCTGCGGCTGCCGAATCCCGATCCATGGTCGCCATCGGACCGGCTGCAGCGCGAATATGATGCCATCGGCTTTTTCCTGACCGGCCATCCGCTCGACGATTATGCCAAGGCGCTGAAGCGCATGCAGGTCATGAACTGGATGGAGTTTTCCAAGTCGGTGCGCGCCGGTGCAACGGCGGGACGGACCGCGGCCACGGTCGTGTCGCGGGTCGAGCGGCGCACCAAGA